>JAFGTH010000260.1 GCA_016934225.1 Lentisphaerota bacterium
ACGTGTCAACCATGCGAATAGCGAATACACGTTTGCAACATTGCAGAATATGGCTTGCAATGTCAATGATATGGAAACAGTCGGTAACAATGATTCCGTATCTGCTTGCACGAAACGATATGGACGGGTTAACGTTTCGGCCATTGTTATTAACCGTTATCTTGGGATCTGGAATTAGGAGATCGTTATAAATGTCGCGGCGAATTGGATTCGACAATGAACAGTACCTTGAGGAACAGTCATCTTTCATAATTGATCGCGCTAGACAGTTTGGCAATAAACTATACATCGAATTTGGCGGCAAACTGATATTTGACTATCATGCTGCCCGAATACTTCCGGGGTTTGATCCGAACGTCAAAGTCCGACTTCTGCAGCGCTTGAAACAAGAATCAGAGATTATCGTGTGTCTCTACGCTGGAGATATTGCGCGAAAGAAGATTCGCGCCGATTTTGGCATTACTTACGATGTTGATACCCTCAGGCTTATTGACGACCTCAGATCCAGGGGACTTGAAGTGCGTTCAGTTGTGGTGACTCGTTTTGAGGAGCAATCGTCTGTTCGCCAGTTTATTGACCGTTTGGAGAGGCGAGGCGTTAAGGTTTACAAACATGGGTTGACCAAGGGATATCCGACGAACGTTGATTTAATTGTCAGTGAAGAAGGTTATGGGGCAAATGAATTTATCGAAACCGAAAAACCGATAGTCATTGTGACTGCGCCTGGCCCTGGTAGCGGGAAGTTGGGGACATGTCTCTCTCAATTATATCATGAGCACAAACGAGGCATTGAAGTCGGCTATGCAAAATTTGAGACATTTCCCATCTGGAATATTCCATTGAAACATCCCGTCAATGTCGCTTACGAATCTGCTACTGCTGACCTTGGCGATTGTAATGAGGTTGATCCGTATCATCTTGCCGCATATGGCGTGACATCAATAAATTATAATCGAGACGTCGAGGTCTTTCCGGTAGTCAAAAGAATCCTTGAACGTATCATGGGGTCTGTCTCTGTCTACAAGTCGCCGACCGATATGGGTGTAAACAGGGCCGGATTTGCAATATGCGACGACGAAGTGGTCCGAGAAGCGGCGATTCAGGAGATTATAAGGCGTTATTGCCGCTATAGTTGTGAATATGCAATGGGTTTGGCAGATGAAAAAACAGTCGAACGATCGCAATTATTAATGGAAGAAATGGGCGCGTCGGTGATGGACAGAAAAGTTGTGGGCGCGGCGCGCGAAGCTGCAATTCGGGCCGAAGGTAGGGGCAAGGGAAACGAAGGAGTGTTTTGTGGCGTTGCTATTGAACTTGCGGACGGCACTATTATTTCCGGCGAGAATTCAACGCTTATGCATGCCGCTTCCTGTGTGGTTTTAAACGCTATAAAAAAGCTTGCCGGTATTCCGGATAAAATCCATCTTTTACCGCCGAATATTATCGAGGCGGTGAGCAATTTGAAGAAAAGCGTACTCAAAAGCAAGCAGCTTAGCCTGGATCTGGAAGAAACTTTAATTGCGCTGAGCATTAGCGCGACCAGCAATACTGTGGCACAACTTGCGATGGCAGAGCTGACCAACCTGCGAGGTTGTGAAATGCATATCACGCATATTCCGACTTCGGGTGATGAAGCCGGGTTGAGGCGACTTGGGGTGAATCTTACGAGCGATCCTAATTTTGCCGGTAAAAATCTTTTCATGGGTTGAGATCCGTGCGGGTAAGGATAAGAAGGAAAAACATATAATGCCGAAACATGCTGATATCAACAAAGTGATGATAATCGGATCGGGGCCGATAGTGATCGGTCAGGCCTGCGAATTTGATTATTCCGGTACGCAGGCGTGCAAAGCCCTGCGGTCTCTTGGGTACAAGATTGTCTTGGTTAATTCGAATCCTGCCACGATCATGACAGATCCCGGAATGGCCGACGCCACATATATCGAGCCACTGACGGTTGATTCCATAACCGAAATCATTGCGAAAGAGAAGCCGGATGCTCTTTTGCCGAATCTGGGTGGGCAATCCGGCCTTAACCTGTCATCAGAATTGGCCAAAGCGGGAATATTGGCTAAGTATGGAGTCAGGGTTATCGGTGTGCAGATTGACGCAATTCAGCGCGGAGAAGATCGGCAGGCTTTCAAAGACACTATGAACAAGCTTGGCATCGGCATGTGTCGCAGCAGGATTGCCAACAACGTTTCTGAAGCAATGAGATCCATGGAGGAAGTGGGCCTGCCGTGCGTTGTGCGCCCGGCATATACAATGGGAGGCACTGGCGGCGGATTCGCATACAACGTCGAAGAATTCAAGACGCTTGCCGAACGCGGACTTCACGCCAGCCTGGTTGGACAAATTCTTGTTGAAGAGTCAGTTCTCGGATGGGAAGAATTGGAATTAGAGGTTGTCCGTGACGGCAAAAATCGGATGGTCACGGTTTGCTTTATTGAAAATGTTGACGCAATGGGTGTGCATACGGGAGACAGCTATTGTACTGCGCCGATGCTGACTATCAGCGAGGAATTGCAGCAACGTCTGCAGAAATATTCATATGATATCGTTGAAGCGATCCAAGTGATTGGCGGAACGAATGTGCAATTTGCTCACGATCCCAAAACCGATCGAGTCGTAGTCATAGAAATCAATCCGCGGACTTCC
>JAFGTH010000024.1 GCA_016934225.1 Lentisphaerota bacterium
TCGAATTGGCAGGGTGGTCTTCAGGGCTGCCTTTGCGGATGCTGATGTAGATGTTGTGGCAGTTAACGATTTGACGAATGCAGATACGTTGGCTCATTTATTGAAATATGATTCCACTCATGGCCGCTTTCCTGCGACTGTAACGGCAAAAGACAAATCGTTGGTGGTCGCCGGGAAAACAGTAAAAGTATTCGCGGAAAAAGATCCAAGCGCGTTGCCGTGGGGAGACCTCGGTGTTGATGTGGTTTTGGAGAGCACGGGAGTCTTCCGAACACGTGACAAGATTGAGCTTCACTTAAAAGCTGGAGCTGGGCGTGTGCTGCTCAGCGTGCCATCTAAGACGGCAGAGGATGTTGACGCAACAATTGTGCTGGGTGTTAACGATTCGGCGCTCACTGCGAAAACCAGAATTGTGTCTAATGCATCCTGCACGACTAATTGCCTGGCTCCGATGGTAAAAGCAATTCATGATGTAATTGGCGTGGAAGAAGGGCTTATGACCACAATCCACAGTTATACGAATGACCAGCGGATTCTTGATTTTCCGCATTCTGATTTGAGAAGAGCTCGATCTGCGGCAGTAAATCTTATTCCGACCAGCACGGGCGCGGCCAAAGCGATAGGGCTTGTTATTCCGGATTTGAAGGGGAAGATGAACGGAATAGCAGTGCGAACTCCGACTGTAGACGGTTCGCTGGTGGATCTTGTAGCCACATTGAAAAGAGACGTTTCAATTGAAGAAGTGAATGCCGCGGTGAAAGCTGCCGCCGAAGGTCCGATGAAGGGCATTCTGTCGTATTGTAAAGATCCGATAGTAAGCACTGATATCATCGGTGATTCGCACAGCAGTATCTTCGATTCTTTATTGACGATGAAAATTGGCGCGAAGATGGTCAAACTTGTATCGTGGTACGACAACGAGTATGGCTACTCTTGCCGTTGTGTTGATTTGTTCAAGCGAATGGCGTCGTTATAATTCGATAGCTCCGGCTGGATGACAGTAGCGGCGCGCATGACGGGAATATAATATCTGTTTGCTCGTTTCGTGATTGCGATATGGGATTTGGGATTAAATGAACAAGAAAACAGTGCGAGATGTGGATGTCAGCGGCAAACGCATCCTGATGAGAGTGGATTTTAATGTTCCCATGGATGGGAATAGCGTGAGCGACGATACGCGTATTCGCGCCGCGTTGCCAACTATCAAGTATTTGCTGGAGCGCGGGGCATCACTCGTTCTAATAAGTCATTTAGGCAGGCCGAAAGGCAAGGTAAATCCCGAATTTACGTTGAGACCGGCGGCGGCAAGATTGTCTGAGCTATTGGGCAAAAACGTCAAATTTGCGGCAGATTGTATCGGTCCGGAAGCTAAAACAGCGGTTGAATCGTTGTCATCTGGAGATGTTCTTGTGCTGGAGAATCTGCGTTTTCACCCTGAAGAGGAAGGAAAAGCGAAGATCCCTGATGGCGTTTCAGATGAGGAAGCTGCAGCGGCAAAGGCGGTAATGAAGAAGAAACAAAACGCTTTTGCAGCGCAACTCGGCGAATATGGCGACATATATGTGGACGATGCGTTCGGAACAGCGCATCGCGCACATGCCTCAACAGCAGTGGTGACAAAGTATGTTCATGAAGCGGTGGCAGGCCTGTTGCTTGAGAAGGAAATTGAGTATCTCGGGAACGCGGTTGCCAATCCAAAACGTCCGTTTCTTGCGATTCTGGGCGGAGCCAAAATCAGCGGCAAGATTGATGTTCTAATGAAATTGTCCGAAAAGGTGGATTCTCTCATTATTGGCGGCGGTATGGTTTACACGTTTATGAAGGCCAAAGGGCAGCACATAGGAGATTCGTTAGTCGAGGAAGATCGGATTGAAATGGCGACTGAGACGATGGAGAAAATCAAGAAACGCGGTGTTAAACTATTGTTGCCTGTGGATCACGTTGTTGCCGACTCATTCAGCGCAGATGCCAATACCAAAGTTGTGGATGAAGATGGAATAGAAGATGGTTGGATGGCGTTGGATATTGGTCCCAAAACCATAGAGTTGTTCAAAAAGACAATATCGCAAGCTCGAACAATTGTTTGGAATGGCCCCATGGGGTGTTTCGAAATGGATCCATTTGCGAAGGGCACTATGGAGATTACCCGCGCAATAGCGGAAACTGATTGTATCAGTGTGATAGGAGGAGGAGACAGCGTAAGCGCTGTAAACAAGAGCGGGCTGGCTGATCGTATGACCCACATCAGCACTGGTGGTGGGGCAAGTTTGGAGTTCCTGGAAGGCAAAGAATTGCCTGGTCTTGTAGCGCTTAGTGACAAAGAATAGTGATTCTGGCACAAGCCGGTCTCACCTGCTGTGCGTATCTGTGGAAGGTAGCGCACAAATGGAGTTCTGTTATGTCCAAGTATAGAAAAAAAATTATTGCCGGCAATTGGAAAATGAACAAGTCGGTTCGTGAAGCACAAGATTTAACCGATGGGATCATTCGCGAATTGGCCGGTTACCGCGAAACAGATATTGTGCTATGCCCGCCTTTCACATCGTTGAAAGTCGTCGGCGATTTGTTGGTTGACACATACATCAAACTCGGCGCTCAAAACATGCATTGGGAACCTTCAGGCGCTTACACAGGTGAAGTTTCGCCGAACATGTTGCGTGATCTCTTCTGTCACTATGTAATTCTGGGACATAGCGAACGACGCGCATATTTCAATGAAACCGACAAAATCGTAAATACGAAGGTAAAAGCGGCGATAAGTACGCATCTTGTGCCAATAATGTGCGTCGGCGAAACAAAGGCGGAACGCGAATCCGGACAAGCCAAAGATATTGTGAGGCGTCAAATTGAGGAAGGGTTGCGCGATGTCGAGGGCGATTTGAAAACTATGATTGTTGCGTACGAACCTGTGTGGGCAATAGGCACAGGACTTACAGCTACTCCCGATATTGCGCAGGAAATGCACGCGCATATTCGCGAGATTTTGGCGAAAACAAAAGGCGAAGCAACGGCTCAATCTATTCGTATTCAATATGGCGGCAGTGTTAAGCCTGAAAACGCGGCAGAGTTGTTTAAACAACCCGATATTGACGGCGGTCTTATTGGAGGAGCATCACTGGAGGCTCGCGCATTCGCTAAGATTGTTGAAGCGGCAGTATGACGCAAAGTGCCATGTTTTTCCTGGGAGGATAAGAAATAATGGGTGTATTGAACTTTTTTCTGATCACAATTGAAATAATTTGCAGCTTGCTTCTGATAGGTGTGATCCTGATTCAGCGCACGAAAGGGCAGGGCATGGGCACAGTATTTGGCGGCGGAATGGGTGAAGCCATTTTTGGCGCTCAGGTCGGTAATGTGCTCACGAAGGCGACAGTAGTACTCACGGTTATTTTTGTTTTAAATACAACCATTCTTGCCCTGATCGGAGCCTTGAGAAGCGGGTCAGTGACAGATGGCGCGGTCAATGCGCCAATACCGATGCAGCCATCGCCTAACGTGCCGCCGTTATCCCCTGATTCCGGCAATCCTGTTGTCGAATAACTTTGACACAACAGCGCGTCGTGTCAGTAGTACAGTCGGCACGCACAACGGTGTGTTTCCGAAAATGATACCGAAACTGGGTATTCCGAGGCGCATTTCGGCAGAGCTTTTGGGCACCTGGGGTGGAAATGACATCCGCTCGGAGGATTGATTGGCGACGGCACATCGCCTGGGAGAACAATCCTTTCCCTGCCGGTCTTTTTGTCTGTTCTTGGAATTGCCGAGAGAAGCGCCTGTGTATAAGGGTGCCGTGCGTTGTTCAATATCTCGTCGTTGGTTCCTTCTTCAACAATCCTGCCGAGGTACATTACCGACACGCGATCGGCGAGGTATTTTACCACTCCAAGGTCATGCGTTATAAAAAGATATGACAGGCCTAATTCGTTCTGCAAATCTTTGAGAAGATTAAGTATCTGCGCCTGAACAGAAACGTCCAATGAGCTTGTAGCCTCGTCGCATATCACAAGCTCCGGCTCAACGGCAAGGGCGCGAGCGAGACCGATGCGCTGGCGTTGACCGCCTGAAAACTCGTGAGGATATCTGTCAGCCATATCAGGACTCAGGCCGACTTTTTCGAGAATGGTTCCGAGCCGATCGAATCTATCAACGATATGGGAGCCGATTCCATGAACTTGCATGCCTTCGATAATAGCCTTACCTATCATAAGCCTCGGATTTAAACTTGAAAAGGGGTCCTGAAAGATCATCTGGATTTTGCTGCGAAGCTCTTTTAGGCGTCGGTTTGGTGCATTGGTTAATTCCATGCCACGGTATTGTACAGATCCGCCCGTCGGATCGAGAAGTCGCACGATGCATTTTCCAACAGTTGTTTTTCCGCAGCCAGATTCTCCGACAAGCGCCAGTGTTTCGCCCGGCTTGATAATAAAATTTGTATTATCAACAGCTTTCACGTTTGCGACGGTGCGTCTGAGTATTTTGCTGCGAATAGGAAAGTACATTTTCAGGCCGTCAACTCGAAGCGAAATAGAATTATCGGCCGCAATCGGATTTGCATCTGTTGGCTCCGAACTCGACCGGATTGGAGACGGTTTTTTAATTGCCGGGTTGAGAAGCACACATTCGGCGACATGGCCGTTGCCGACACTGAGTCGTTCTGGAATCTTCAAACGGCAGCAGCCCATGACGAATGGACAACGATCTGCGAACCTGCAGCCTTCCGGAAAATTAACCGCCTTTGGGACCATACCGGCTATCGTCACAAGACGTTTGCCGTGCTCGCCTCGCGATGGCAATGAATTAAGAAGCAGTTCTGTGTAGGGGTGCGCCGGCGATGAAAAAACATCTTCATTGCGACCTTCTTCCACAATGCGTCCGGCGTACATAATACCGATCCTGTCGGCGTTTTCTCTGACTACTCCCATATCATGCGTTATAAGCAATACGGCGGTTCCTGTTTCGGATTGAAGTTCGGCAATGAGTTCCATGATCTGGGATTGAATTGTGACATCCAGGGCAGTTGTCGGTTCGTCAGCAATCAACAGATCGGGTTTGCATGCCAGAGCCATTGCGATCATAACTCGCTGCCTCATGCCTCCGGACATTTGGTGTGGATATTCGTTAAAACGCCTGGCCGCGTCTGGAATTCCAACCTTTTTAAGCATTTCGATTGCATGACCATTTGCGTCGCGGGGTTTCATGCGCATATGCAGTCGCATGACTTCCGAAACCTGATCCCCGACAGTATAAACAGGATTCAACGCTGTCATCGGCTCCTGGAAGATCATTGAAATGCCGTTTCCGCGAATGTCGCGCATCTTTGCGGGAGGCAGTGCTGCAAGATTCTGATCGTGGAAATAAATCATGCCGCCTGCGATGTATCCGGCCGGGCGATCAACCAGTTGCAGTATGGACAAAGCCGTAACTGATTTGCCGCACCCGGATTCTCCGACTAGCGCGTATGTTTCTCCAA
>JAFGTH010000261.1 GCA_016934225.1 Lentisphaerota bacterium
AACACCGGCGCGCGGCATCTGGATACAAGCCGACCGACATCCATGGAACACCAATTATAATGCTGTAACAGATCATCTGGTTGCAAACAATTGCATTTCCGGTTCAACAACCACATCCAACGGCACAATCGGCATGCTCTTCGAATATGACAGTAAAGTAGAGTTCGGTTATAACAACGGCGTAAGAGCTACCGTTGTCAGTAATTCTGTTTCATATTTCGATTTCGGCGCATTCCTGAAATCCGGATCCAACGGAGTCAGCGAAGCTCATATACCGCTCGTGGATGTCGTATTTCACTACAATTCAATATTCGATCATGTGAGCTACGCGCTCTTTGCTACCGGCATCATGGAAACTGCGGACGCCACTCTCAACTGGTGGGGGGAATATGATGAAGCGATCATTGCAGGACTCATTTCAACAAATGTAGACGCAGGATTACACATTTTGGGTCGCTTTGGAATAGATACCGACGAAGACGGTATAAATGATGATCTGGACACTGATGACGATGATGACGGGCTGACAGATATTGAAGAAGTGTCTCTTGGAACAATGCCTGATAATCCCGATTCAGACGACGACGGGATGAACGATCAAAGTGAAATTATCGCCGGCACAGACCCATTGAACAATATGTCCTTGTTCATGTTCTCAGTTGCACAATACATCACATCCAATTCGTTCAGCGTCACTTGGACAAGCGTCACCAACCGACTTTATTGCTTGTACAGAAGCTCCGACTTAACAACCGGATTTGTCGCTCCACCGCTCACGAACATCATCGCAACGCAAGCGACGACAACTTATATTGACACAAACTCGCCGGGTTGCGGCCCCTATTACTACCGTGTCACTGTCACTAATTCGCCGTGAGAGCTCCCATCACTCATCTTGCAACATTTGCAACGCAAGCTGCTGTTTATCGGCGTTAGCGTAGTATATTGTCTGTGTTGGAAAGGCAAAATCTATTCCTTCTTCGTTGAACCGGCGCAAAATTGACATATTCAATCTCTGCGTAAATTCCATGTATGCCCAGTAATCAGGCGGATGATACCAGTAGATCATTAGAATATTGAGCGAACAATCGTTGAAGTCGCTGAAAAAAACTCGAGGCGGAAATGCGGGATTCATTCCTTCGTGATTGTCGAGTAATTCCTTAAGTATCGCCACAGCGCGTTCTACTTTGTCAGGCGGCGTTTCATACGTGATTGTAATATTGGACACGCGTCTTATATACGGGCGCTTGCCAATATTATGTACGGTCTTATTTACTATCTCGGCGTTCGGAACAGTAACCAAATGCCCGTCCAAAGTCCGAATCTTCGTTGACCTGAAACCGACATATTCAACCGGGCCATCATGACCATCCATGACTATTCTATCGCCAATCTCAAAAGGCTTGTCCGCAACAATGACAAGCGAGCCGAAGAAATTCTTGATCGTATCCTGCCCCGCAAGCGCTATCGCCAATCCGCCGACCCCCAAACCGGCTAAAATGGACATAATCGGTTTATCGCTCAATGCCTGAACGATTTGCAGCAAAACCAGTATCAGAATTGTGATGCGAACGCTTTTACCGACCAATGGCATAAGCATATCATCAACCTTGCTATCTGTACGTTTGGAAAGTTTCAGCAGATAGTAATCCAACAAATCAACCAGTCTATATACTGCATATCCGATCGCCGCCGTGTTTACAACGCGTGTTACAGTCTCAAGGATCAGTTTCAGACCTTCGCCCACCACAAGGATAGCCATCCCCAGCCATAAACCGGCGGCAACCGCAATCAGCACAACAGGGCGTGCCAACGCACGAAACAAAACCCTGCTCCATTCGGAATCTTCTCCTTCTACATGACCGCCTTTTTTCTCCATGTAGTACCGCAACATCCGACCCATAATCAGAAACATCAAAACTGACGCGAAAAACACCAGCAGACGCCAGAGTTCGTTATTCAAAAATACCTGTTTACTCAATATGCTCCACATTTTCTTCTCCCTGGAATGTATCTCCATAATACTCGATACTTTTATTACGTCAAGGCTATCAATCAAATTCCCCCTATTGAAATCATCTTGAAGCAGACGCCGGAAAGGCTTAGTTTGATTCATATGAAAGTGATCCTCGCCAAGTCAGCCGGATTTTGTCGCGGAGTCAGACGCGCTGTGCATATTGCATTGGACCTTGCAACCAAGTCAAACGGACCGGTGTATACCGATGGAGACCTGATTCATAACGATCAGATGATGACACAATTGCGCGCGCATGGCATTCACGTTGCTAATGATCCAACAACGCTCGGTGAAAACACCTTAATTATCCGCGCTCACGGAATATCACCTCAGAGGCGATCAATTCTTCAGAAACTGCCTGTAAAAATCGTTGACGCCACCTGTCCCGACGTCGCAAGAATTCAAGCGCTTATTCGAAAATACGCGCGACAGGGAGCTTCTATTGTGATCTTCGGTGATCGAGGCCATCCGGAAGTAATTGGTCTGGAAGGTTTTGCAGAAGGACGCAGCACTGTCGTTTCCTGCGTTGACGATGTTGCTGCCCTTCAATGTGCGGAGCCGGTTTGTCTGGTTTCACAGTCAACACAGTTTCCGATATCCTATGACAAAATTACTTCCGCAGTTTTAAAATTCCACCCCCATGCTGTTATACTGGATACTATCTGCGAATCAACAAAACAGCGGCAGCGGGAAATGGTTAATATGGCCGAGTTAGTGGAAGTTTTTGTGATTGTAGGCGGAAAACACAGCGCAAATACGGCGCGTCTAGTCAGCATTGCCGCCGCTCTGAAACCTACCTATCATATTCAGACCCACGATCAACTTTCACCAAATAATTTTATTAACGTTAATACAGTCGGCCTTACATCAGGAGCGTCTACGCCTGACTTTGTAATTGAAGCGGTGCGCGCCAGACTGGAAGAAATGTAAGATCTTTCGCAAGCAGTCGCTTAATGCAATTGCGCAACAGAGGCGCTGGCTCCCTGTATTTGATCTTGTGTGCTCGCAGGTTAACTGCTTTTCATTTAACAAACGCATCAGCCACTAGAGCGACGCATATAATCACCGAACAGAACACAAATAACGCAAAACAGTATTCTCGCGCTAATTAATGCCCGTTGCTTTCCTTGCGAACACGGTATCGTGTGCCAATCTGTATCGCTGCGGCACCGTAAAAATAAGGCGTAACACGGTTATTGCAACCGTAATGTGTGCTATTTACGCCGACTTGGTCTTTGGCAAACGAGTCCCGCTATCACCCTCTTTCCACTTGCCATGAGCGCGTAAAATATCTACACGTTCAAATCGCTTCAAAACATTGCGTTTTGCCGTGATCTTGCTTGCCGATTTAAGACTTGGATGTTGAGACATTTTTCTTTACTCCATTCACATGCTTTCTAAAGGAAAACATATAGTTATCGAATATTGCATCATACTGTCAATCCTATGTTGAGAGTTTTCTTGCCGACCATATGAATGCGTATCGAGAAAACATATCAAAAAAAGGCTTTCCGCATCCTGTATTGACCGTATATCATGACAATTTCATAGGGTTGCCCAATGCTCAAGCTAAAACTTAAACTCCATAGGCCATTGGCCGTTTTTGATATCGAAGCAACAGGGATATCGCCACGCGCCGATAGAATCGTCGAATTGGCCGTGGTTAAGCTGATGCCCGATAATAAACGAAGAACCTATCATTGGCTGGTAAACCCCGGCATGCCCATACCAAAGGACGCAACTGCGGTGCATAAAATATCGGACGCCGATGTTGCAAATGCTCCACGATTCTCCGACATTGCCGCGGATATTATGGCGGTATTCGAAGATTGCGATCTGTGCGGATATAATATATTGCGATTCGACATTCCAATGCTTACTGAGGAATTTTTGAGATCCGGAATGGATTTTAAGCTCGACGATCGCAGGGTCATTGACCCTCAACGTATATACCACCAACGAGAGCCCAGAGATTTGTCGGCCGCTCTTGCGTTTTACTGTAACGAATTACACATTGGCGCTCATGGCGCGGAAGCTGACGTCCTGGCAACAATCAGAGTGTTAGAGGGACAATACGGAAAATACCAAGACCTTCCCACAGACATCAATGTCCTGAATGACTATTGCAATCCAAAAGATCCATCATGGGCAGACCGTACTGGAAAATTGAAATGGGTTAATAACGAAATTTGTCTGAATTTCGGAAGAAAAAAAGGCGAATTACTTCGCAATATTGTCCGCGACGATCCAAATTTCGTCAAGTGGCTGCTCAGAAGTGATTTCCCGCGCGACACACGTGAGATTGTGGCTAACGCCGCAGACGGCAAATGGCCGACTAAGCCGGATTCAACCGAATAGAAGAAACATTATTATTGCTTGTAGACCTGCTCAACTTTAGTTGCAATGTCCTTGTAGCCAATATCAACCTGATAAATCTGTTTATAATATCCGGCAGCTTTCTCCCGATCGCCGGTCAATTCGGTGATTTGGCCCAATTCGTAAAGTATATCTTTCTTTGTCTGGTCCATGCTGGTCAGTTCTAAACCAGCCTTCTCCAACTGCTCAATCGCCAGATCATGCTGCCCCTTTTGTTTAAAACACATGGCTAATTTGTAAAGCGAACGAATTCTGTATTTGGGACTACGTTGTGATATCTGAAACTGTTGAATCGCCTCGTTCAAATGCTGATATTGAAACAGAAGCGAACCCCATTCATATCGCAGCTCTGGATCATTCGGATAACGAGCAACTCGCGCCTGTAAGTCATCAGCAATATATTGATCACGTTCAAGAACTTTTGCCTCCATTGCGTCCGAATCTCCGGCTGCCTTAAGCTGGGCAATATCTTCATTGAACATCAGTGTTCGCGTTGCGCTCATGGTCTTATCCAGCTCCGGATCGCCTGGATTCAGTGATATAGCTTTCTTAAGCGCCGATATCGCCTCTGTAAATGCCTTCTTTTGCGCGTACAATTTGGACAATTGCCTGTAATAATTGATGTTCTCAGGATCGCTATCTATTTTTTTCAAGGTGTTTGCTATTAAAACTTCGGTGTCTCTATCGGTCTGGACGGCCTTTGACTCCTGTTCAAGCAGGTGCGCTTCATCGGTATCCTTAATGATATCGCGATAGGTGCCTCCTTTGTCGGCTGCGTTTTGCCACCCGTCCGCTGCCATGCTGTCAATCGCCAATGCGTCTTTCAGCATCTTAAGTGCACCTGGATCATTTGGACATATCTCACACAATTTCTCGAAACACTCTCTGGCTGACTTGGTTCTTCCAACCTTCTGGTAAAGCTGGCCAAGCCAGTTGATAATTTTAATGTGGCTCGGGTAAAAATCTCTGGCAATTTCCAAGGTCTGTATGGCAGCTTCAGGTAGACCCGCTGCAACAGATGCTTCTGCAAATAACATAATTGATTTCGGATGAAGAGGATTTATACGAAGTAATTTTTCCGCAAGCAATAGAGCCTGTTCCGGTTTATTTGCCTTCAGTCTGGCTGTCGCAACAAAATAAGTTGGTAGCCCCTTGACACTCAACAATGCGTCCGAGACCACATTGCCCGGTTTCTTCTTCTTCTTCTGAATCTCAGCGGCTCGCAAAAATTTGCGAGCCCTTAATAGACCCGGAGACAGCTCTACACATGACATAAGCATGTCTATCGCGTAATCAAGATTGCCGCGTTCAAATGCCGCAAATCCGCGGTTGAAAAGGTCTTTTACCTTCTGAGGCACTTGTTCAAGCGTTACTTCCGCCATAGGTTCCCTTTCCGCACACCTTACAGGTAAGTTCTTTTACCTAAAGGACTGATTTGCGTCAAGCATTCAACCAAATATCAGACAAATCTGTCGGTTTCTATCCTGATCTTGACTCTATTCCCCACTCGCGTGTATGTTAAATTTCAATATGAACTCCATACGCAAGCATTAAAAATCGGGTTGGTTCCGATATTGGCCGGCGTAGGATGCATTTCTTCAGAAATTGAAAAGCAATCAGGAAAAGGACAATGAAACTATCTAAATTCATAAGTGTTGGCGAAAACATACATTGTACCCGGATTCTCAAAGTCGGCGGCAAACATGTGACACGATCAACAAATGGCGAATATGTCATTAACTTTCAAAGCAATGGCAATTCGAAGCAATTGCCGGTTCCTGAAAAATTTCAGAAAAATGCGGATTGGGAATCGGGCAAATTGAAGCACTGTGCGGCCGCCATCTGGCAAGGCAACTATGGTAATAAGACAAATATTCAGACCGCCATTGATTACCTCCAGAGCATGGCCAGAGCGCAGCAGAAAGCTGGAGCAACTTACTTGGATATCAATGTTGATGAATTCAGCACGGACATTGAAGAACGGATAAAACTCATGAAATGGATCGTGGATATCGTCCAAAAGGCCGTATCAATCCCAATGAGCATAGATTCGTCCAATGCAAACATCCTACGCGCCGGATTGGAGGCATGTGACAAGTTCAAAACCAGAGGCAAACCCATGATGAACTCCGTTTCTCTGGAACGCGCAGAAACAACCGACATCGCATCGGAATTTGGAGCCGTCGTAATCGCATCGGCAACGGGCGAAACCAGTCTTCCATCAACAAAAGAAGAACGGATCTTAAACCTCGACCGGTTACTGTCTAAACTTACAAATAAGGCTTCTCTCATTCCGATATTCATATTGATCCGCTCGTGTTCCCCATATCAACCGGCGGAACCAACGGACTGGATTTTCTCAATACAGTTTCAGACATCCGCAAAAAATACGGCGCCGATATTCATATAGTAGCCGGCCTCAGCAACATCTCGTTTGGGATGCCGAACAGAAAACTGATCAATCAAGTGTTCACGTGGCTGGCCGTTGAAGCAGGAGCCGACGGCGGTATTGTTGACCCCCTCCAGATAAACATTGACACGATCAACGGAATAGACACTGAGTCGGACACCTTTAAATTAACCAAATCACTGCTTCTGGGCGAAGACGAATTCGGAATGGAATACATCACTGCAATGCGAGAAGCCGCACGGTAGGCCTATCGCCTCTATGATTCTCGCTCCAGTCCAAAATTAAGCATTGTTATGAATATCGTAATCGTTGGTCCTGGCGCAATCGGCACACTTTTCGCCGTGCTACTGTCGAAAACCGATAACAACATAGCGATTCTTGACAAAGATCCGATTCGTGCCAAAGCCATATCGGACAAAGGGCTCCGCGTCGAGAACTGCGGAAAAACAACGTGCGTTCCCATTCGCATTACAGCGGATCCCTCAAAGCTCAAACCTGCCGATCTTATCTGCGTTTGCGTAAAGGCATATGATACGGAAATGGCCGTAAAACATGCATTGCCGCTGGTTCGAAACAAAACAATTCTCGTCTCACTTCAAAACGGTCTCGGTAATGCAGAAATCGCTTCGCAGTATGTAGCCCCATCCCAAATCGTATGCTCAGTAACGGCACAGGGAGTCACAAGAATCACATGCGGTCATGTCCAACACGCCGGAACAGGTCCAACATTCGTTGCACCTTTCTCTTCGTCCGGAACAGAACAAGCCCACATCTTCGCCAATGTGTTGTCCTTATGCACCCAGGAAGTCAGATACTGCGATAGCTATGAAAGCATGATTTGGAGCAAATTGCTCGTCAACGCCGCGATTAATCCCGTCACAGTAATTGCAGATGTACGAAACGGTGAAATTTTACAACGGCCCGAGCTGAGGGCAACCGCACACGCCGCCGCCCGCGAAGGACAAACAGTGGCTCGCGAACAAGGCATAGATTTGTTTTATAAAGATGCTGCAATCGAAGTTGATTCCGTATGTAAAAAAACTTCAAACAACGTTTCATCCATGCTGCAGGATATCAGGTCGGGAAAAAAGACTGAAATACTCTCAATCAATGCCGCCATATTAAACGCCGCTCGCCAATGCCAATTATCCTGCCCAACGAACGAATTGCTTGTGCAACAGATAATCTCACGCGAAAAATCCGTCGTTCGAAACAAATAATAACGCAACGCTTAAAAAGTACGTCCGTTCGGGAATTATTCTTTTCCCGTGGCATACCTGTTTAATTTCCTGTGCAGTGTACGCCTGCTGATTCCCAACGCTTTAGCCGCTTTAGTTCGGTTGTCGTCGAATTGCCTCAAAGCATCCATAATCATTCGCTCTTCCGTATCAGCTAACGATTTCGTTGCCGGAGGAATATTTGCCGACGCGAAGTGTCTCGCGACTCCATCAGGAACCGCTGTTTTTATGTTCATGGGTATATCGCGGGCTGTCAAACGCTTGCCCTTTGAGAGAACCACCATTTTTTCGATGGCATTACGAAGTTCCCTGACATTACCGGGCCACTCGTATGCTGATAGTATGTTGACCGCGTCGGATGTTATTCCCTCTATATTCTTACCGTTGGCCTCGGCAAATTCGTGAAGAAAATGGCCGCATAGCAACGGTATATCGCCCACTCTGTCTCGCAAAGACGGCAAAGATATTCTTATTACATCCAGTCGGAAAAAAAGATCTTCACGGAATTTTCCGGCATCAACGAGAGCCTTGAGATCCTTGTTTGTTGCGGCAATTAACCGAATGTCGGTCTCAACCGCACCTCCCCCAACCCGCTCAAAAGATCTTTCTTCCAGCACCCTGAGCAGCTTCACCTGCACACCCGGTTCTATTTCAGACACCTCATCAAGGAATAGCGTACCGCCATCCGCAAGTTCAAAGCGTCCCCGCCGTTGAAAGGCAGCGCCGGTAAACGCGCCTTTTTCATGACCAAATAACTCGCTTTCCATCAATGTCGGAGCAAGCGCCGCGCAATGAACCGCAACAAAAGGACCTTTTGCGCGTGTGCTAAGCCTGTGAATTGCGTGGGCAACTAATTCCTTGCCGGTGCCGCTGGCTCCTTCAATCAAAACAGTCGCTTGGCTCGGAGCAGCCTGCTTAATGACATCAAACACATTTGTCATAACCGACGATGTGCCGATCATGTTCTCAAGGCCATACTTATTGTCCAACTGCTCATGCAGATTGGCGTTCTCCGATTCCATTCTTGTGGATCTGACTGCTCGCTGTAGAAGCATCTCAAGATGGTCAAGATTTACGGGTTTCGTGAGAAAATCGTACGCGCCTCTCTTCATTGCCTCGACTGCGGTTTCGACATTCCCATATGCGGTGAGCAATATGCACACTATTCCGTCACTACGCGCCATGGCCCGTTGCAACAAGGTTAAGCCGTCCATTCCCGGCATCTTGACATCACTGAGCAGAATATCCACCTGACGTTTGTTGAGTACATTGAGAGCTTTTTCGCCGCTTTCAGCCAACAACACCTCATACGTTCGAGATAACGCTCGAAATAATCCGTCCCGTGTGTTCTTGTCATCGTCCACAACCAACACGGAAACTTTCCGTTCATTATTCTTCATGATGGTCACCTTCAACCCGATTCACAGCTTTCTTTCTGGCAGCGCGTAACAGTCGTGCCCGTCGTTCAGCGCATGGCAGTAATATTGTGAAACTGGTTCCAGTTTCCGGCTTGCTGACAACTTCGATTTGTCCGCCATGGTCTTGCACTATACGTTGAACAATCATAAGCCCAAGCCCCGACCCGTCGGATTTTGTAGTGTGTTGAGCGTCGAATATCCTGCCGAAATCCTCCGGCTTAATACCTGTGCCGGTATCCTGAAATCGAATAATTGCATACTGGTCCGAGCGGGAAAGAGATATCACCAGTGAACCGCCGTCGGGCATGGCCTGAAAAGCGTTCTTTATAATATTGAAGAACGCCTGTTTCATTTGATCTCTATCGATCGGCACTTTGGGCATTGAATCCATGAAACGAATTTCCACATCAATCTTTCGATTTTCAATTTCCTGCTTTAACAGCGTCAGAGTATCCTTCAAGAGTTCGCCTATATAATCAGGCACAAGATTCGGCTTGGACGGTCTTATCGCGCTGAGAAACTGAGTTATAATAACATCAAGCCTGGAGACTTCATTTCTCGCAATCTGAACAAGTTCGTTCATGCTCTCGCTTTGACCAATCGGTAAATTTCTAATTTCTCGTTCTAAAAGCTGTAAATGAATGTTGAGCGCGTTCAGCGGATTTCCAATTTCGTGCGCAACACCGGCTGCAAGGAGTTTGACCGCATTTAAACGCTCCGATTCCAACAAACTCGTTTCATTCTCCCTGTCACGAGTTACGTCACGCAATATTACTACAGCACCATTTTCCTCACCCGGCGCATGTGATAACGGCATAATGTAGAAGTTGATAAATCGGTGTGCAGGATACGTTATCTCCATTTCGCTGGTTATAAGCTTCGACCACTCGCTTGCATCCAAACTCAGAATTCGGTCCCAATCAATCTCTTTGAAATAGCGCGATATTGACCGGCCTTGCACAGCCTTCCACGAGAACCCCATGAGATCCTCAGCAGCACGGTTCACGTAATCAATCTTACCAGTTCCGCTAATAACAATTACACCCTCCTTGATAGATTGGAATATAGTCTCCAGAAGACCCTTCTCCTTGGCCAGGCGCAAAAAATAAATCTGCAGGCTCTCCGGATCTATTCGATCCAACCGCTCTATAAGTTTATCCAGAAATGCCGATTTCATTGATCAATCACCAGACCTTATGAGACAAATTGGCTCATACTAACAGCACATCTCAATCGTTGCAATACAAAACATGTGAGTCATTATGTCAACCCAGCGGCCTTATTATCACCCAGGACGAGAAATTAACGGAAAATCGGGTAATACGAATAACGCAGTCAATGAAAACACGGTTCCACCCAATAAGCTTTCCAATAGGGGCGAAACACGAGGCAACCCATATGACAGGATGTGTATGGTATGGCAGCTCGAAGCAGATGCGCTGTTCGATAAGCGCATAATTCTACCTGACTAATTTGTGCTCTAATGCAACTTCCTGAAACCAGTATTCCTCATGCCGAACTTGCCGTTTTGTTCTCACCATGATTCTTGAAGAAAAGATGGGTCCGTCTGTAAGCACTGTGTGATATTCTCCCAATTCCCCCGAAGCATCTACCCCGGCATTTTTCAGATCTCGTATCGTTTCAATGCTTATACTCCTTCCCAGAAAACCTCTGTCCAATTTATCGCCTTTCACCACAACAATCACTGCTTTAAAGCCTAAAGCTATGAACTCCTCGAGTAATTCGCAGCGATCACGTTTCCAAAGCGGATGAAACGGAGTGATATCCACAATTGCGCATACTCGCACCACCCACTCACGATGCGAATCAATATCTATGTCGCCAAACACCCCGGTATTTATTCCGTCTTGTTTTAATTCACGCAAAGCTGAGACAAACACAGTCTCGTATTCCGCCCATGACGCCGAACGAAATACGATGGGAACACCTAAACTCCGGGCCTGTTCTTCAAGCAAAGACTTTGGAAGTCCATGAGACCGAGATCGCATACCGTCTTCTGTCATAATAGTTAGCAAGCATTGAGGGCGGCCTCCTTGTTGCATTGCATGATAAAGAGCGAGACATGAGTCCTTGCCACCGCTCCATGAGCAGAAAAAACGCCGATTATTAATTGGTTGTATCGAGTCCATATCTACAGGACCAAACCATATCAATATAGCAAACAGCTTGCAGCATTAACAAACGGCTTGTTTGTCATATTGAGAATATCGCTCTTTCGTCATCGCCGAAAATTACGAGCGACATAACGTCAGTCCTTTTCAAATCCGGTGAGACTAAGAAAACCGGAGAATAGCCACAGCCATACAATAAAGCGTCGGCAAAATGTTTGCCTTCTCTTTTTTCAAAAAAACGCCTTGCAGAGCCGCAGTACCCCCTGCGACCAAGGGACGCGATGCGTAACGCCCACGCCTCGCCGAAAGTCGTTCTTATGCGCAAGATACCATCTGTAATTTCGAAGCAAAGCGTCTGCATTTGAATATTTCGGAGCGTAGCCCAATTTCTTTTTTGCTTTCTCAATAGACACAAAAGATTCTTTGCCAACTGTCTCATATATCCATTTATACAAAGGGGAAAGACCGAATATTTCAAGTGTTCGAAGAGCTAAGATCGCAGGCGCTTCAGGAATGGAAATGACACGTTTCCCGAATCCGGCCTCGTCCAAAACCTGTTGAAAATCAGTTCTCGGTGTTCCAAACTTTTCCGCGCCAATGTTGAAAGTGTCGTTAACTACTGAATCGTCCTGCGTGGCGCACAACTGGATTGCATCGCACAAATCTTCCACATCAAGATACTGATATGGATTGTTCCCCTTGCCAAGAATAGGAAAATTATGACCTTCACTGGCCCATTCATACAGCATCGCAAAGACGCCAAGTCGTTCAGGACCAACAAACGATTTTGGCCGGATTATTGGAATACAGAGACCTTTAGAACGGTATTCTTCACATAGCATCTCAGCGGCGACTTTGGCTTCTCCGTAAGGACCAACTCCATGCAATTTATCCGACTCCACCAGAGGATGATGATCCGGGATTCCATAAACTGCGGTAGAAGAAATGTGTATGACCTTGGGAATCCCGCGGCGTACAGATTCATTAAGCACGACTCGAGTGCCTTCTACATCGGTAGAGTAAATATCTGCCGGTTTGTACAGCGGCAGCGCTGCTGCCGCATGTACAACTATGTCGGCATTGTCCAGCGCTGTTCGAACATCGTCAGATCTTCGGATATCACCTTGCACTATGCGAATTTTATCGCGCACATCAGGGTAATCAAAAACCGCAAGATCCAGCGATGTTACCTCTTGATCCCTGGCCAAAAGACTGCGAATCAAGTTGATTCCGAGAAAGCCTGCTCCACCGGTGATAAGATATCGTTTTGTCATTTTTTAGCTACCTTTTAATTCCATACGTTCGCGTCATTAACACGATACTCTTGTGCGTATCATATCGAAGGCTTCACGATTAGAACCGCATACTTTATCCTGGCGTATTGTGCAACAAAAATTCATTCGTTCGCGCATAACATCAGTAAGCCGAATCGGCGGTGGTCTCTGCTTGTTTCCGACCCTGTTATCGCCTGCAATCATGGTTAACGGCAGAACATCTGATCTCGTTGATTATGTCTATGACTGGTTTTATACCGCTTTGATCAAGTCCGACAAGGCAGACTTGAAGAAAACATGTTTCTTACAGCCCATTTCCGTAAAATATCTGCAACCTTTGCAAATACTCGCCCCGTTTCTTAGTTTCAAACAACATTTCGATTCTGAGTTAACTTTTGACGTTTGGTTCGGCTCTTGACCCATCAATACAATCAGTTTATATTACCGTTTTTTGATTGCGGAAAGGCACGGAATTATGACCAGGAAAGATAGTCCAGACGCAAAAGGCACATGGGTAACGTACAGGCCGGAAATCAAGATACTGGACTGCACCATACGTGACGGCGGATTGATTACCAACCACATGTTCGAAGATAAGTTCGTTAAAGCAATCTTTCAAACGGTGATTGCCGCCGGAATTGACTACATAGAAATAGGGTACAAGGCTTCCAAAAAAATATACGCCCC
>JAFGTH010000262.1 GCA_016934225.1 Lentisphaerota bacterium
CAACCATCCCATACACGTTCGCGCACACCCGCTTTTAATGACCAATCAACATTTTCTCTGACATCAAAACAGTAACATGTCGGACAGGTTAAAGTGCATGACCCGCACGAGAAACATTTTTCCGAGCGCTTGTCCCAGATTTCGTTGTCATATGACTTATCCAATAACTCCGGCCATTTGTCCGGCGAAACCGTAAGATTGTGTTTCTTCATTAACTTTTCATTCTTTTCCCAGACAAAAGTTCTTGCCTTGAGAAGATCTTCATTCGCATCGTCCGCTTCTTTTAACATGCCGACAATGGCTTCACCTTTATCGGTCCTTATATCGGCCACATAATGCTCACCGGTCAGCGTCAAAAGAATATCGAAGCCTTCGTCCACATGTGCCGTGCCCATAAAACCAGCAAAAGTATTCGACGAAACGTTCTGCACATCCACCGCAACAATTGTTGTCGCGGCACGACGCTTCATATAACGAGTATCGCAATGATCCTGCTCAAACAATTCGTCCATTTGCTTTATCGCGGCCACATCGTATGGATGAACACCCAACAATATCGTGGGGACTACTTCTTCCACACTTGTATAACCCTCATCTTCTTTAAAAGTCAGAAGTCGCTCACAAGGCGGCTGTAGAAATTCTTTTGGAGGCAATATGGTAATATCATAGTCCAACCTAAGGTTGGCAGCCTTTCGAAGTTCCGCGAACACAAACCTGTCGGCCTGCGCCTGAACCCCAATAACTCGTTGCCTGCCGATAAGAGAATCAACCCATTTACTCAAGGTCGCGCAATCAACCTTTTTGATGCTCATAATCAGCCCTCTTGCCTTCTTATCCGTTCTTAGTACTGAGATCAAACCCGCTGCATTATCTTCTGTCCGTCAACTCGAACAGCTTTGCATCCTTAGCCCAGACACACTTTGTTGAATCAACAAATGTATACCGATTGCACGGAAAACTTGTCAACACTGTTTTGTGAAAAAATTAACAATTTCTTCCACAACAGCAAATTCGCCTATTTTGATGTGTTCAACAACATGCGATAAGAAAGCTCACGCAGGCTCGAAACGATTCGCATTTCAACGACAATAATGTCATTCGGAACAATAATATGGGCAAGGGTCATGTTTAAAATGCCTTTAACACCGGTCTTGATCAATATGTCGGCTGTATCTTGCGCAGCCCCTGCCGGCACGGCGATAATAGCCATGTCTATTCGTTCCCGCCTCACAATACGCGCCAGGTTGCCCGTGCTTTCAATTTTCAGGACACCTACACGCTTACCAACTTTCCTCGCGTCACTATCCAGTATTGCGCGAATATGAAACCCGCGTTTGCCAAATTCCTCATGCTTCACCAAAGCACGTCCCAAATTACCCGCGCCTATTACCATAATATTCCATACCTTGTCAGCGCCAAGAACAGCCGATATTGATGCCTCAAGTCGAACAGTCTCGTAACCACGCTTTGCAATGCCGTAATAGTCAAGATGCGACAAATCCTGCCGAACTGTTGAACTGGTAAGATCCAGCGCTTTCGCCATCTCTTGCGATGACACCCATTTCACATTTGACGCGCGTAATATCTGCACACGCGTCAGATATGCCGTCAAACGCTTGATTACCGATTGTGGTATCCTTCTTTCATCTGTTGCCATATTAGGCTTGTTGGTAATGGGAATCCCTATTCTTGTCAATTACTCTCTGTTGTCTACCGACATGAATTGCGCACATATCCAGTTTTTGCTTGCGAATATGCCTGGATATAAGCTTATTCTGAAGGGGTCATAAACGTGTTGAATGGAGTTTTATATGCCGAATTTGGATCAAATGACCAACGACGAACTTCTCAATATGCGATTTTGCGATCTTGACCTTCATATCACAGGAACATGGATTGAGACCTGTATCGAACAACTGCGTTCCGAGTTGACCTTGCACAATATCTCGTTCCATCCGACTTGCTTCCTTGCGGATGAATGGCTCTGTCCCGACAATGAACCGGTCGTGGGAATAGCTTTCTTCCTGGCACATCCACGACTCTGTAAACTCGAAAAGGAGATGATGTTGGAAGCCGAGGGAGGAACAAAAGCATCCTGCATGCAATTGCTGCGCCATGAAACCGGCCATGCGCTGAATTACGCCTACGGCCTGTATCGCCGAAAAAAATGGCGTAAAATTTTTGGTCCGTTCTCAAAAGAATATCCGGACAGATACCGGTATCAACCGTACAGCAAGCGATATGTCCGCCATCTCGACGACTGGTACGCACAATATCATCCCGACGAAGATTTCGCAGAAACATTCGCCGTCTGGCTCGACCCAAAATCAGATTGGCGCAATCGGTACGCACGCTGGAAAGCCATCGAGAAACTGGAGTATGTGGATGACATAGCGCGGGACATAACCGGTAAACCGCCGATCAAAAATGAAGGAGTCCGCTATTGGGATGTCGCCAGCATGAAAACGACACTCAGAACATACTACAAACGAAAACAGCGCTTTTACGCCGAAGATTACCCTGATTTCCATGATTTCCATCTCCGGGACATGTTTCCTATGCCACCCGGCGACGAAACAATTCCAGCGCATAAGATAATTCAAAACCACAGGCGACAGATTCTCCAATATGTGGCCTCTTGTAGCCGTGAAAAAAAATATGTGGTCGCCGGCCTTCTCAAAGACCTTTCGTCACGATGCCGAAACCTGAATCTGTATGCCGTTGACAATGCAGATGCTACAATGCGCCTGGCTGTTTATGTGACCGCATTAACAATGAACTACTCTTACACAGGAAGCTTCAGAAAGAACAAGAAATGAAGAAACTGGAAGTGCTGGTGGTATTCGACAGCGCAGGAACTCCTCCGGAAAATCAGGACTTTACTGAGGAGTTCAAAACAAACGCATGGTTCGCCGAGTCATCTGTTGTGAAAGAATTACGACGCATGGGACACACAGTCCACACCCTGGGCATATATGATGATGTCTCTTTGCTCGTAGACAATCTGAAGGACAAGCCGCCCGATATCGTCTTTAATCTAACCGAGCTTTTCATGGGTAAGGCGCACCTGGATAAAAACATTCCCGCTTTGCTCGAACTCATGAACGTGCGCTACACGGGATGTTCAGCCGGTAGTCTTGAACTTTGTAATAATAAGGCTCTTAGCAAAAAAATACTTATGTACCATCGAATCATGGTGCCGCGTTTTTTCACCTTCAAAAAAGGCAAAAAAATCAGCATCCCAAAGAAACTCCGCTTTCCTGTTATAATCAAACCATTGCGCGAAGAAGCTTCAACCGGAATATCGCAGGCATCATACGCTACAAATGAATCTCGCTTTCTTGAACGCGTACAATTCATCCACGATAATATGAATATGAATGCCATAGCGGAGGAATACATAGAAGGACGCGAAATTTACGTCAGCGTTATAGGCGCACAACGACTTCTCGCATTCCCAATCCGCGATATGAAATTCTCCAAGGTTCCTGACGGAGAACCGCATATAGCAACGTACAAGGCAAAATGGGACGAGGAATACAGAAAAAAATGGGGCATCAGCAATGGTTTCGCCGACGATCTTCCCAACTCTGTTACGAAGCAAATCCACAGAACCTGTAAACGCGCCTACCGGGCGTTAAGTATAGACGGCTACGCCAGATTCGATTGCCGTTTAACCGATACAGACAAGCTATACGTAATTGAGGCTAACGGTAATCCCGACTTGGCGCCAGATGACGAATTCGCCGAATCCGCCCAACGCGGCGGATGTTCTTATGACAGATTGCTGGCCAGAATCCTTAACCTCGGTCTCGAACGGGAAGACATCATAATGCTATAGTTGCCCGTTCATGGCAGAATCGTATCCAAGAGGCATCTTGATATTTTCTGCATTCGGGCCAAATCAGGAAAAGTCCGCTCAAGCGCTTTGAATTGAGCTGAGTGATGATAGCGCCTGCCTTGTATTCTCAGCGCGGGAACAACCGCATGCAGCATTTCGTGAAACACGATATAGCGAACGAATTCCTCGGGCACCCTCTCGTCGTCAAGTTGCGGATGAATCCGGATACAACCGGTGTGTGCATTCCAGGAGCCAAAACGGATTGATCGAGATTTCCTTCGTCCGCGACGCACGACCGGTTGACGCCCCCAACAAATCGCGCATGATACCCGACCATTAAAGAACTGACCGTTGACCGATTCGGCTATGAGCTTCAGATCATACACTTGTCCCATTGTTTTCTTCGCACCTTGTCCCTTGCGGCTGTTGATCGGCTCAATGTCCGCCGCAAATTGAGATACCACACGCCATGCTTCACGACAATGTGTCCGAATATACCGGACAAGCGCATCAATTACATCATGCGGCGCTTGGAGAAACCCCTCGTGCAATCTGAGCGACAGCACACCGTGCGGCATTTGCCTGATTGACGCCATGGTAACCTGGTTCCTGGTCAGAACAAGACGAACCGATTGCGATACCCGCTTGTTGATAAACTCTTGCAGCGATGACAGTGTCCACACATCGTCGCCGCAGGGAAAAAGTTCGTATTGCGATTCCACAACTACGCTCTCGGCTCCATTCTCAAACCTGTTGCGGCAGCAGAACACCGGAAAGAGCATCGCTCCGCCGCCTGAACTCAATCACGGCATTCCACACACACAAACACTGTCCTGTGATCTTGCTTTCGCGCGCCGCCGCAACAAATACGCGCGGCCCTGGAACGCAATCCGATCCAGTGTTGGTCCGAGTAAATTGACGAACAGTACGGCCAGGACAACACCTTCCGGATAGAAACCATGTTTGCGTATACCCGCATTCAACGCACCTGCAAGTACGCCGGCCGCAAGTCGGCCAAACTTTGACCCTGGCATACTTCGCGGATCAGTAACAATGTAAACCGCGGTGAAGATCGTCGCCCCCGCGGCCAGATGAATGCCGAGCGGCATATCAAGCGCAACGCATGTCAGCGCAAAACCGGCAATATACATGACGCCGGATCGCCAATCCAGTATGCCCAACATGTACAGCACAAGGCCACATAACAACGTCAACAGCGGCAGAACTTCGCCCGGCGCCCCCGGCAAGATGGCGTAGATGCCTTCCCAATCGCCGTGGATATCACCCATCCAGATCTTGAGCGGCGAGTACGCCACACCCTCGGACGCCTGCAAACCAAGCGGTGTGGCCGAGCTGAGCGCGTCAATCTCCGCACCGGGCGCCAACCATGTTTGAATTGAATCGGCAAAGACCAGCATCATAAACAGGCGTCCCAGTAACATCGGGTTAACTCGAAGCGCTCCCGGATCCACGACCCGTTTGCCAAAGAGAATTGCCACAAGCAGGCCTGCTACGATTTGCCACCATGGAATGCGGGCCGGCACGCTCAGTACCAGGAGCGCGGCGGTAACCAGTGTGCTGGCGCGCGGCAGCGCAAGGCGCCCGTCCTTAAGTAGTACATAGAAAATATCTATGAGAGACGCCAGCACCAGATACAGCGCATACCGGGCTGGAAACTGAGCATCGTAGCGAAGCCCAAAATGGACCGTGGCAACGGTCAAACAAGCCAGCATGCCTGTCATCATGTCGCGCGCATTCGGCCCACGTCGCAGAAAAGGGGAAACGATGGTATTCATGCGCGCAGTCCTCTCTTGGCGTCTCTGAAATACTGAACGAGCGGAATTTCGGCCGGGCAAACTGCCGAACAAGCGCCGCACAAAAAGCACTCGTCTAATTGCGTCGCAAGCGCGGGAGATCGTCTTCCGCTCTTAATGCGCTCAACCATGCCGATGGGATGCAGATTCAGCGGACACACATCGAAACACGCCCCGCACAGAAGGCATGGTTCTTCAGGCCGGATCAAACGTCTCAGAATTGGCTGTACGAAGATCGCATTCGTTCCCTTAAGAATCGGTGTCTTTGGCGTAGCGCGCGCACCCATCATTAGGCCACCGGTAACCAGCAAGTGTGCCTCGGGATTATAGCCGATGCCATATGTGTTCAGTATATGAGAAAGGGCCGTTCCAATTGGAACGAGCAGGTTACGGGTTGGTCGGGACGGTGTAACAAGACTCAATGGACGCAGAATAGACGGTTCGCGATACAACTGCCACCGACCTATTGCCCACAACGATGCGACACTTAGCACCAGGTAGCCGCATTGCACAGGCAAAAGTCCCGCGGGCGGCATCCGACCATCGAGGCGCGCCACGATCAGTTTCTCTGCGCCGGCCGGGTAACGGTTCGGCATGGTCAAAACATCAGCGGCACACGAAGCGGCAAAGGAACCAATATGATTTGCGGCGGTACGTTTGACCACCAAAACACGCCGCTTTATGGCAAGCGCCGCTGTAACACAGTCAATACCGGAACGCACCGTGTCTGTGTCGTGAAGTATCAACGCCTCATCAATCTGAATTCCTGGCTCGCATTCTACGGCATTGACGACCAGCGTGTGGATCTGCCATCCAGTTCCCAGTTTGACGGATGCTGGAAACATGCCCCCCCCCATCCCGACAAGTCCCATCTCGCGCGCTATCCGTGCGAGATCAGCCGCGTTCTGCGGGCAAGACGTTTCTTTGAGTGCGGATACAGTGGAAGGAGCCAACCCACGCCGAATAACAATCTGCTCAGCATCGGCCCGTTCCACAACGCCTGAGACAGAGGCATGCATGGCCAGAGACTCGCCTTGCGCCACAATTTCTCCTTCCGCAACCGCAGCACCTGTCTGGACAATTGGCGCGACCCTGCAACGGTTGATCCCGGCGTCCATCGAAAAACTCACCTGCTCCGGCAATGGCTCAAGCCGTTCCAGTGGTGCGATATCGCCACCTTGCCATGGTCGAATACGTCGTCTCAAATTGCGGATCTCCGGCCTAAGGCTGCATGGGTCTGCGCGGCCAATCGGGAGAGGCAGACATTTCTTCGATTGCCCGAGACGCCATGAGCGCATAACTTACATAAATAGCCCTGTAATATTTCGTTGCGCCTGTAACTGCATCTGCCAGGCCGAGCGCCTCCTTCTTGTTCTTGAACACCTTGCCGGTGATGTCCTTCAAAGCGTCTCTTGCCAGCGATTGCGACTTTCCGTGAAACGTGCCGACGTCTGGAATCTCGGCAGCCGTGATTTTGTAACCATCCTTATCGCGCGTAACGGCAACGATAACCATAGCCCGTTTGTAGGTTTTTGTTTCGCGCACGGCCACAGCGATTACCGGCTTGGAGTCTTCGTCGTACCCGATGGTCATGCTTACAATTCCAGCGCCATACGGTTTCTTCTGTGCATACGACACTGCCCCGGATTTCACGAGCAGCCGTACAATGTCCTTTTCGATGTCCATGTCCTTTTCATCCGACTTTCCGGAGACGCCAAGCGTCATGCCCAAGACAAACGCCGCCGCCAAGCACCACGCTGCACTACGTTTCATTTGTTTTGCCTCCTTGATATTAGGTGTTGACACTGGTGGGCCCGGTAGGACTCGAACCTACGACCAGAGGATTATGAGTCCCCTGCTCTGACCAACTGAGCTACGGGCCCAAAGGATACGATCTCTTTGGATCGGTTTGGAGACTAAGCAAGATACAGCCCTAAGTCAAGTTAAGGCGAACGGAGCCCGCGCAAAAAGCCAAAAGACAGAGATCGGAAATTGCGTTAGCACAAACAAAGCGCGTGGATATATAAGTTCAGGAATGGAACGGAGAAAAAATCTCTCGCTACCTTGAATTTTTGCACGTTTCGCGTTTCTGCAGTCAGACATCTTTTCGCGCCGCTTCAATATTCAAATCGGAACATGTCATTTTGCCGGAATTTTAAAAACCGGCAACGTAAACACATTGTATCCATGCTCTTTATACCATTTGATCGAATTACTGTTAAGAGACGAAACGCTGCTGTTTAGAAAACAGCCCGCCAGGTAATGTCCCCATTCGCTGTTCCACATCATATCAATCATGACATCCACAATCTGCTTGTCAGGCGGATCCAATAAAGCGTGCGAGGCATTGCATGAGACAATCCGGTCCCTGGCCAGTGTAAGCTGACGAAATTTACGCTTGACCACCGGAACGGCAACTTTTTCGAGTACCTTTGCGGCGACGGCTTTACGATCGGGCTGATTACTGTCCAGCAAAGGCAATAACTCCTGCCATTTGGTATCGGCCTGAATAATGAGCGCTTTGGGAACACTTTGCGCAATGCCTCCGCTAGCATTTTGAACTGCGATCTCGAACAAAGGCTTAAATACACGGGGATCGCTTGAGTCGTTAATTTTTGCGGCAGCGGCGTTACGTGTGCGGCCATCGGGGTGAGCAAGCAAATCAACAAGCACGGTGACCGCATCAAAACCGCCCCAATCACCTAATATTCTTATCACTTCCCAACGCACATCGCGGGAGGCCGATTTGCTCAACTGCCTCAGCCATTGTATGTCTTCCGGCAAACGTTTCATGCGATACAAGCCGCAGCATGCCTCTATAATTACTTTCTCATTGCTGTCGCGGGTATGTGCAACCAGAATTGTGCGCGCTTGCGGCGTGTCCAAACGTCCCAAAATCCGCATGGCTGCACGTCGAACATCGGGATTGGAATGATTAATCGCCGGTTTCAAACGAGCGAGGTGATCGTTGGAGATTACACGAATAATTATTGCCGTCGCTTCCTGACGCATGTGCTCCTTATCAGAAACCAAAGATTTAAAGGCATGTTCCAAGGCGACAGGATCGCCATTTCGATTCATAATTCGCAGGGCATATGCTCTTACCTTGTCGCTGGCATCTCTTTGGGCGATAATTCGTATAAATTCACCTGCCTTAGCCATTTCCATGATGCCAATAAAATCAAGCGCTTGTATCCGCGCTTTCTCATTAACGGACGACATGCCGGTCGAAATCACTTGAAACGCCACTTGTTCCATCTTATCCCGTTGCGAATATGCGTTCTCGTCCGCCGATTGATTTTCGTTCTTGGAAAGAGACGAAATCAGGGCGTTCCGTGCATCCAAACTAACCGCAGGATCATCACTTATGCTTAATTCAAAAACTTTTCTAACGGCATTCTTTGACGGAATCCGGCCAAGAGCCATGATGGCGGCTGATTGCTTGTTGCTCCGTTTGGCCGCTGCGTGTTTCAGCAATGTTGGAACCGCCTTTTCGCCGATTCGCACAAGAGCGTCAACGGCTTTGTCGCGTTCAGCCGTTGAGCAAGAGGCCATCACATCGCAAAGGGCGGGAACAGATTGCGGATCCGGACACGTTTCCAACATCTCGCAAGCTGCCATTCTGATCTGATAATTTTCATTAGAAAGTTTTTCCGCCAGAAAACGCACCGTCAATTCTCTTGGCAGTCGCGCGGCAATATCACGGAGATGTTGGCGCAACAACGGCCTCGAATGTTTGGCGACATATCGGTTCCATATCGGCAGAATGGCCCGGCTATCCTGCTTTCTTCCCAAAACTTCCGACGCCCAAAAGGCTTCTTCCTCTGAACCCGTTTCGATAACCGGGGAAAGTAAATCCATTATTTGCGGCGAGAGAGAAGATACAAGTTCATTAACGATATGTTCCAATTGCGGCGATGGCGGAGCGAACGTTTCTATTCCATCCGACATCCGTGGTCGTCGCATTTGAATTGAAGCGTTTGCCTCTTTCGTGAGCGCAGCAACCAATGCTGCCGCGTCCATCTCCTTTGCAGAAACAACAGTGTCTTTCTTAACTTCCTTAACGGGCGCCGTATCTTTGCCGCATCCAGACAACAACAAAAGCAGAATCAAGACAAGCAGTGGCTTTATACCGGCAGTTGGCAACAACATGTTCGCGATTCCCTGTAATTCGTGAAGTTTTTTCAAATCATGGATTTGAAAAAACGACCATGACGTACCGTTTGGCTTCATCAGAAAGTACCCAATAAGGCCAAACGTCTGAATAACAAATTTGTTCCAAAAAAAATGACATGAAAACAAAGGCAAATCAAGAGATGACTGCAAGGCAACTCACGCCTTTGACCTTGACTCGACACGTATACTGTTCTATCTGTCAGACAATTTACGGGTCAACGACTCTTTAATAAGCGCTCATTTGCTCCGGAATCTATGGAGCACAATTTGAAATAGCGTGGAGTACCATAGTGTTGGAGCAATTTATTACGTCCGTGCAAGCGAAAACCCCGCAAGAGATTGAGCAAAATGCGGCAGAATTGGTCGGGCTGTTGGCTGATATGGATATCACCGATGACATCAGGAAGAAGATGGTGCTTGATGCGTCAAAAATTGCTCACATTACCGATTCCGTTACAACTCGAACGGCATTTCTGCGCTCGTATTATCGGATTCACAAGAATGGCGTCAAGAGTGATGGCCGCGCCGGATCAGCGGTCATTGAAATTACCAGGCATTGTCCGAAACATTGCCCTAATTGCTATCTTCACGCAAGTGATAATCGGATGATATCGGATGATGCTCTTGATGCAATTCTTAAATATATTCGTCACCACTGCAAGCACATATTCCTGACCGGCGGAGAGCCGTTAACGGACAAACGGGTCTTCCGTCTGGCCGCTGATAACCCGGATATCGTTTTCTTCGTCTTCAGCAACGGAATGCTGATTGATCTGTCCATGGCTCAAACTATAGCCGGCTTAGGCAATCTAATTACGATTCTGGGTATTGACGGCGATTGCGCCGCTATGCATGACGGAATTTTGAAAGGCGCAAACAGTTTCGATGAAGTCAATCGCGCAATTGACAACTTAAACGCGGCCAAGGCAGCATGGGGATATCTTTCGGTTGTGACCAGACTTAACGCAACCACTGTATTGAGTCCGGAATTTGTGCTTTCAATGCGTCGTCGCGGAGCAATTATGGCGCGATATCTTGAATTCATGCCCACCGGCAAAAAGGCTGATCTGCGCCTCTTCCCTTCCGCGCAAGATTATTGGCAAATGGAAAAAAGAAAGCGTGAGATTATTGAGCGCAACGAAATCTATTTGCAGGATACATCTCAAAATAAATGCCGGGGACTTTTGTTCTTTTCCGCGGACGGAAGCATTAAGAATTGTCCGTTCTTCCATTACGCCAAGCACAATGTTGCGGGCGGGCATATAAGAGAAAAAGTTGCCGATACCATACGTGATTGGTGCCTGTCAGATCACATCGGTGAATGTCCTTTGTACTCAGCGCCCATCAGATTCAGACAACATTTGAGTTCTTGCGGCTGGAAGCCAACTGTGAATTTTGAGGAGGAGTATCTTACCAATCCCGAAACGGCGGAAACAATCGCCGGAATTTACCAATCTTTTCTAAATCTCAAATCCAGGGAGCACCATGACTCCTAAACCGGCGCTGCCTTCTATTGCCGACCCGTGGGGCATGAGGAAACAGGTTGGCGATCTTACCGCGGAGAAAAAAACAGGGTTGGTGCATTACGTAGAATTCAACCTTACCGGACGTTGCGATGCCGGGTGTATTACTTGTTATTCAAATCAAATTTACAAGGATGAGCCGAACGGAAAGAACCTTCCTGGTTTGATCCGTGATCTTGACGAATTCAAACAGATTTGCATTAAGCTGAAAAAGTGGGGGCTTCAGGTGTTTACCATCTATGGACGCGAACCGCTCCTGTGGGACCGCGCTGCGTCGCCGCAAA
>JAFGTH010000263.1 GCA_016934225.1 Lentisphaerota bacterium
ATGCCGAACTTACGCTGCGTACCCATGGCGACGACAAAGGTATTCAGAAATGCATGAACGGAATAATCAAAGCGAGTAGTCGCGCGAAAGAGCTTGTCAGCCAGATCCTGACATACTGTCGTCGCTCCGATGGTGAGGAAGACAACCTTCGTCCGACCATTGTTACACCGATAGTCAAGGAAGTCATTGCGTTGCAGCAGAAATCACTTCCGCCGGAAGTTGAAGTCGTACGGGTGCTGAAAGCTGAAGACGATACCGTTATGGCGGACGCCACAAAGATACACCAGGTGTTAATGAACTTGTGCACAAACGCCGGTTATGCCATGCGCGGTCGCGATAATTGTGTATTGGAGGTAAGAACGGCGAACTTTGTTCATGACCGCAGATCCAAGAGCAAGTATCAAGGACTTGTCTCGGGTCAATATATGGAAATAGCCGTCAGCGATACTGGAACGGGTATAGACGCGGAGACTCTTGGCAAGATCTTCCAGCCGTTCTTTACGACAAAAGCAAAGGGCGAAGGAACCGGAATGGGGCTCTCGGTGGTTGAGGGCATAATTCGAAGTTTCAAAGGGAGCATTGCCGTGGAATCGCAGTTGGGCGTAGGGAGCACGTTCTACGTTGCGTTGCCGACCATGGAAAAAATGGCTGAAGATAGTAACGGAGAGGAAGTTCTCCAGGAACTTCCCAAGGGAACAGAAAAGATTCTGATTGTTGATGATGAAATGGACATACTCTCGATGGAAGAGGACATGCTTCTTTCGCTGGGATACCGGACGGTATGCGCGCAAACGGCTGCCGATGCGTTGCGTTTGTACAAGGAGGATCCTGATTCTTTTGACTTGGTGTTGACCGATCAGGTTATGCCTGAAATGAAAGGAGCCGAGTTGGTCGAAACTTTGCTTACAATAACGCCGGATCTTCCCATAGTGTTCTGCACTGGTTTTAGCGAAGATTTCACGCGTGAAGAAGCGATGGCAATTGGTGTTAAGGAGTTTCTTGTCAAGCCGATCATTATCGCTGATCTTGCATCTTCTGTTCGTCACGCGCTCGACAGGATATCATAACTGCAAGTCGGGAGATAGCCGAGTGTCGGTGTATACATGCGAAAATAATCATGGGCGTTGAACTGGCTTTCATTCCAGCCGAACGCCTGTGCTCGCGCATGTTTACGCACAATGTCCTTAGAAGAAGTTAACTGTTATCGGTTTCAGACTGCTTTTTGAGTTGAGACAAACCAATTTTGAGCCCTTGCGTTGCTTGGGAGCGAATGAACTCTTTCAGTGATTTGCCCTTGTACTCGTCTGTGTCCGATCGAACACCTTTACTCTTCTGCAGGGGCGTGTCGGCAATCTTTGCCGGCAGGAGATCTTTCGTAATATAGCCGTCTTCGGCAAACCGTATAGCTCGCCGCAATGCATTGGCGATTTCTCTTACGTTACCGGGCCATGAATAAGATTTCAGAACCAGTTGTGTTTCCTGATCAAGCGAAGCTGTTATGCCTTCTTTTTCGGCCAGTTGTTGCAGAATAAATTGCGCAATGGGAAGAATGTCTTCTGGTCGCTCGCGCAACGGTTTGATTTCTATGTTTATCAGGCTCAACGCATTAAACAAATCAGGACGTATAGTCTGTCCATCTTTGATTTTGTCGGGAGGGGCAGTGGTTGATGTGATGATTCTAGTGTTGAGTCGGTTCTGTTTCGTATCGCCGATGCGAGTAATGGTTTTGCTTTGTAAGGTTTTTGCAAGGCACTCTTGAATATGGGGCGGTATCGTTTCCAATTCTTCCAGGAATACAGTGCCTCCTTCCGCAGATTCAAGTATTCCTTGCCGCTGTCTGGATCCGAAAAGCTCGGTTTCTAGAACCGATGCAGGATGTTGAGAACAGGATATTGCCATGAATTTGGCGTTTTTGCGTGGACTGGCATTATGGATTGCGTGAGCGATGCATGTTTTCCCGACGCCGCTTTCTCCATGAATCAAAACAGGCGTGTCCACAGGCGCAACTTTCTTAAGCATATCACAGACATTTCTCATGGATTGGCTTATAGCAATGACCTTATCGAAATAAAACTCTGTGACAATGGGCATGTTTGTTTCGTCTGCCTTGGTTACTTCACCATGTTCCAGTGCTTTAGCTACGGTAACCAGCAGCTCGTTGATCTTGAATGGTTTGAGTATATAATCAAACGCGCCAAGTTTAAGCGCCTCCGTTGCCGAGTCCAGAGTAGCGTTGCCGGTCAGCATGAGAACCGGCATGCTTGGACAGTTGTTATGAGCCAGTTTGAGCAGCGCCATGCCGTCAACTGGCTCCATTTTAATATCAGAGATCATGAGATCAAATTTCTCCGACAGGAGGAGCTTGCTGGCTGTTTCGCCGTTCGATTCTTTGGTCACTTCGTACTTATTGGTTTCAAGAACCATACTGAGGACATCAGTAATGCCGGCATCATCATCAACAAGAAGTATTCGAGCCATAGTAATTTCACTCCGGCGCAAGGCGCAGAAATCCAAAAAAGTACATTTTGTCACGAAAAAATGGCGTATGCAAACCGAATGTTTTCAACGTTGAACATTACCATGAACAGCAATCGCGTAAAATTGCAATTTATCGGCTTCCAGTGAATTGTTTGGCTGTGGCCCGGATTTCTTGCCCGCAGTCATTTGCGACTTCATTTGACATTTGTGCCTGTCGCTCGTTAATATCATCCTAACTACTGAGGCCAATGGGATCTAAAGTGGAAATGAATTCTGAGATAAACTTAAAAGGCAGGAGCTTGTTGACGTTGCATGATGTCACTGACGAGGAGTTCCTGCGTCTGGTGGATCTGTCGGATCGGTTAAAACAGAAGAAAAAGTCTGGTGTACGGGGCGATTTGCTTGTCGGCAAACATATAGCGATAATTCTTGAGAAAATGTCTACCAGAACAAGATGTGCGGTTGCGGTTGCCATGGCCGATGAGGGTGGGATGGCTCAGGTCTTGTCGTCCGGCGAAATACATCTTGGTAAAAAAGAATCGGTTGCGGACACGGCCAGAGTTCTCGGCCGAATGTTTGACGGTATACTTTATCGTGGATATCAACAGAAAACGGTTGAACTCCTGGCACAGTATTCTGGAGTTCCTGTATGGAATGGTTTAACCGATGAAGCGCATCCGACTCAGGCCTTGGCGGATCTTATGACCGTGCGAGAATTTTTTGGAGATTTACATGGCAGAAAACTTGTATTTGTTGGTGACGGACGCAACAACGTGGCAACATCTTTAATGTTGGCTTGTGCAAAAACCGGGATGCATTTCGTGGATTGCACGCCTGAAGCGCTCAAACCATCGGAAACAACGGTTGGTGTATGCAGGAAGATCGCCGAAGGCAATGGCGGCAGCGTATCTGTTGTGTCAAATCCGTCCGTTGCCGTAAAGGGCGCAAACGTAATATACACTGATGTCTGGATTTCGATGGGTGAAGAATCCATGTTCGCCGAAAGGCTTGCTTTGCTTCGCCCGTATCAAGTGAACATGGATATGATGCGAAAGACCGGCAATTTAGACAGCGAAGAGGTAATTTTCCTTCATTGTCTGCCTGCTCTCCATGATTATAAAACGGAGTTAACTTTGGAAACAGGCGCGCTTGAGGTCACGGACGATGTCTTTGAGGCGTCATTCTCCAGAGTTTTCGACCAGGCGGAAAATCGTGTGCATACGACTAAAGCCATCTTTGTGTCGTCGTTGTGCAATTAGCAGTTGACGTTAAAAATTGCCAAACACGGGGTTATTGATGCGACTTAGCGAGATTGCGTGGGAATCGTTTCACAATCTTGATGTCTATGCGAAAGCGCCGTATCTGCATGAGCATGGGCATCCCTTTCATGTATTGATTGCGGAGCAGTTTGATCGTGCGCAGCTTGACGAATTAAGTGCTCTTGCCACGCAGATTAGATTTATTGCCAAGTCAGATGACGGCATGGACTTCCTGCGGTCGCTTTTGCGGAATAAACGTGTAATGCTTTATTTTTCCCAGCCCAGCACACGAACATTTCTATCGTTCAGGGCGGCATGCCAAATACTTGGTATGAGGATAGGTGACGTACGTGATTCGTCTACTTCAAGCGAATTCAAAGGTGAATCGCACGAGGATTCGGTGCGTACGTTCAGTTCTTACTTCGATTGTATTATAATGCGCACAAAGATCGGTGGTTTAGCTGAAAAAATGGCGTGGGTTTTGTCTAACTCTGAAAGGCCGGTACCGATTGTCAATGCCGGTTCAGGAAGCGATCAACATCCCACACAGGCGCTATTGGATGTGTACACATTGCTAAGAAGTTTTGAGGCTCGCGGCGGGATAGACGGAAAAACCATTGTCTTTGTGGGTGATCTCGCGCGAGGACGCACGGTTCGATCGCTTGCATCGCTGTTGATCAATTACAAAGACGTCAGGCAATGTTTTGTTGCTCCAGACCGATTTCAGATAGGTAAAGATATTTTAGCCAGGCTTAATGCCGCCGGCGTAAAATATGAGCTTTTGAGCGACTTTAAAAGTATCCTTCCCGAGGCGGACGCGGTGTATATGACTCGTGTTCAGGATGAATGGGATTCCGAGAAAGGCGAAAGCGCCAAGATAGACATATCCCGATACTGCATTGGGGCGAATGATCTCAAACTCATGCGCCCCAACGCAATAATAATGCATCCATTGCCCAGGCGTAAGGAAATATCAACGGATATTGATCATGATTCGAGAGCCATGTATTGGCGTCAAATGCGAAACGGAATGTGGGTGCGGGTCGCCTTGATTGCGGCGATATTCGAAGTAGACAACAAAATACGCGAATACCATGGCAAGACATATTAATAAAACGGTATTGCCGCTTGCTCTGGTCCTGTGTTTCCTCTTTTCGCACAATGAGCTTTGCGCCGCTACGAACGATTTGCACGAATTCGACTTGGGTTTCATTGCCTCGCGCGATCGTGATTTAAAAGGCAACATCAGGCTGAGAGTGCTGGGGCCGTTTTTTGAGCGTCTTGAACATGAGAGCGGAATGCGGTTTACGGCGCTAAGGCCGCTTGGAAGTTCTTTCGTTGAACCTGAGAAAGACAGATCGCTTCGCGAACTAATCTGGCCGGTCGGTATGTACAAGAAATTCAGGGGCCAGACTGCATGGCGTTTTTTGATAGCCTATGGCGACGACTACGACAACACCCAACCAGGCTCACGGTGGCGATTTGTCATATTCCCGATTGTTTTTGCCGGCAAGGACGCCAACGGCGAAAACTATTTCGGTGTTATCCCGCTGGGCGGTAAGATCAATGAATTCTTGGGAAAGGATAATGTAAGTTTCCTTCTCTTTCCTTTGTATTTTTCCAATACCCTTAACGGTGTAACTACAAGATCAGTCTTATGGCCGCTGATATCCAGAACCAACGGCGGTGACATTGATCGGTTCAGCGTTCTGCCTTTTTACGGACGGGTAATCAACAAGGAACGATGGACGAAACGTTATGCGATGTGGCCAGTGTGGACATCGGTCAAGTACGAATATCCAGGTGTGAACGGCGGCGGTTTTATTCTGTTTCCGATAGTTGGACACATGCGCGTGGATTTTGACAATCAGAATATCTGGTGGTTGTTTCCGCCACTGTTGAAGTGGGCGAAAACCGACAGGAACACGATGGTGCATTGCCCGTGGCCGGTGATTCAATACGCCCGTGGCAGTCACTTGGACAGGTTGTACGTGTGGCCGATTTGGGGTACGAAAACGATCGGTCATATAACAAGCACATTTATGTTGTGGCCATTGGGCGGGACCGAGAGAACGCTTCGAAAGACTTATACGCTTAACAAATTTACCTTTCGACCGTTTCTTAATTACGAGAGCCGAGTGCCGCGGCCTGGCCCGCGTCAGGATGCGGCGGCGGATGCGTCAGCCGTGCGTACTGCGGATATTACTCCGCCCGAACAGAGCGACGGGCGCTATTTTCAGTTATGGCCGCTGTTTTCTTACCGCAGGAGGGCAAATATGTCCCGGTTCCGTGTTTTTGACTTCTGGCCGGCACAACATATGACCGGGATCGAGAAAAATTGGGCGCCGATCTGGACCATCTATGCCCACGCTCGTGTAGGCGATGCAAGCGAGGACGAATTGTTTTGGGGGTTTGTTAGACATCGCAAGGACGGACGTGGCGGACGTAGATTCTCGGTGTTCCCGCTATTTTCAATAGAACGCACCGTTGAAGGAGACAGGGGTGGAGAATGGTCTTTTCTGTTGGGTTTCATGGGCTGTGAGCGCGAAGGATTGCGTAAGACATATCGTCTGCTATACTTCATCAAATGGCATAGAGATAAATCCGAAAGAAAGATTGATGTTGCTTTAAATCGCGCGACTGACAAACCATGATTACTCGTGAACCAGAGAACTTTCCGCCACCGGTCGGCATGTTCGGCGCACTTGGTCGTAGTGCTGTGTTCGGATGCCGTGAGACCGGCCGCGCAATGATGCTTTTCGTCGAAGCCGTTCTGAATCTGCGTTCTGTTTTAACGCGGCGAGCCCGCCGCGAAGTGATCAACCAGATGTTTGTCTATGGCATAAAAAGTCTGGGCGTGATCACGGTTGTGGCTGTTTTTACCGGAATGATTCTTGCACTTCAGACCGGAATTGAACTCAGAAAATTTAACCAGGAAGTAAACATTGGCGCTGCAGTTATGGTTTCAATGTTGCGCGAAATGGGGCCATTCATGACAGGGTTGATTCTGGCTGCGTGTGTTGGATCGGCAATGGCGGCGCAACTTGGAACCATGGTGGTGTCCGAGGAGATAGCGGCTCTTGAGATAATGTCAATTAATCCGGTTAGATTTTTGGTGATGCCGCGTCTTGCGGCAATGAGCATCATGACGCCGCTTCTTTCATTCTACACATGTATGATGGGTGTGCTGGGCGGCGGATTGGTCGGAATGACCCAACTCGGAGTTTCCTGGGAAGCGTACATGCGCAACGCGACAAGATTCGCCGATATGAAGGATTTATACGTCGGAATATTCAAAGCGTTTCTGTTTGGCATGATCATCACTACGGTATCCTGTCACGAAGGGTTTGCAACCAAAGAAGGCGCAGTGGGTGTAGGCATGGCGACACGACGTGCGGTTGTGGCTTCGTTTCTGTTGATTCTGGTGGTAGGTTACTTTATCACGAGGATGTTTTACTATTCATGATACGGTTCGAAAGAGTGAGCAAGTGGTTGAGCGGTAAGTTCGTGCTCGATAACGTAGACTTCGAGATACGAAAAGGAGAAACTTTCGTCATTGTTGGCCCATCGGGCGTCGGCAAGAGCGTTAGTTTGAAACATATGGTTCGGTTATTAACGCCTGACGATGGCCATGTGATTGTGGACGGAGAAAGTATCAGCGATGCGTCGGGCGATGAACTGGCTCGTATTCGCAAGCGGTTCGGATACCTTTTCCAGGGAGGAGCCCTACTAGCTTGGCTCTCCGTCGCCGAAAATGTTGCCCTTCCTCTTCGTGAAAAGACTGCCTTGACCAATGATGAGATTCTGGCAAAAGTGCATGAGACTCTGAAACTTGTGGGATTGGAAAATGACGGAGCCAAACGACCCGGCGAGATATCAGGAGGAATGCGCAAAAGAGCCGGACTCGCCAGGGCGATAATCACAAATCCTGAAATAGTGCTTTATGATGAACCAACTTCAGGGTTGGATCCTGTTACGGCTAGAACAATTGATCAACTAATCGAGAGCTTGCGTGTTAAACTTGGCGTGACAAGCGTCGTGGTGACGCACGATCTGCACAGTGCCTTGACGATAGGGATGCGAATAGCCATGCTGCATGGCGGCCATATTGTTGAATTGTGCGATCCAGACAAGTTTGTCAAATCATCGCGTCCGGAAGTGCGACAGTTTCTGGAGGCACAATTTATAACTAGAGAAGGCTCTTGGGAAAGGAACATAACATGAGCAAAGACTGGGTATTGAAAGAGCTCATGGCGGAAGTCGCCGTCGGCCTGTTTGTGGTATTGGTGTTTGTTAGTTTTGGGATATTTACGATCGTACTTTCACGAGATACGTGGCTCGGTAGCAAGTATTCCGCTGAAATTATCTTCTCTGACGTAATGGGTCTTCAGAACGGAGATAATGTTGTGGTGCGTGGTATGCCGGTGGGTAAAGTCAAAGAACTTGTGTTGGCGTCTGATGGAGTGCACGTAAATGTTGTTCTGGATCAGAAGCTGTGCATGCGCGAAAACTACGAGATTGTGATTGTTTCAACTTCAGTACTGGGCGGACGCCATTTGAGTATTGATGAAGGAACCGGTGATGTGTTGGAAGGCGTCAACAGATTCGAAGGAAAATCACCGAAGGATTTTATGTCCGATCTCGCCGAACTGATAGGCACTGCAAAAGACGGTTTCGCCGATGGCGGGATTATTGACAACCTGAAGTCCGGCGCCAAGCAACTCGACGAAATTATCACCAGGGTTAATAGTGGGCAAGGTACACTGGGCAGATTGTTGTCGGAAGACGACAAAGTGTATGAAGATCTGTCTTCGGCAGTGGCGTCAATTAAGAATGTCGCAGATAAAATAGAGAAAGGCGACGGTTTACTCGGCAGGCTGGTACAGGATGAAGAGCTGTACGATGATGTTAAGCATTTGGTGAACGAGTTCCGTGCCACTGTAGATGACTACAGAGAGACTACCCCCATTGTGACATTCACGAGTATATTCTTTGGAGCGTTCTAAGCGTCGTCACTTAAGGAATTTTGCGCTGAATTTGTATATATCGTTCTTATGCTGATAAACGGGGTGGGGCGCGGTGCATCAGGATCTGTAATTCGGCGCCTC
>JAFGTH010000264.1 GCA_016934225.1 Lentisphaerota bacterium
AGATCCCTGTTGATTCTGCAGGATGCAAAAAAAGAAAAGGCAGAGAAACAGCATTGCCATGGCGTTAGGCAAGCCGCCCCAACGAAAGTAGTCCAAGCTGCCCCAATAAGCTATGAATCCATACGATGTGGCCGCAAAGAAAGCCGATTTTCGCGAACCGAATATAGTTACAGCAAGCAAATATATCATACCGGTTGTTAATGCACCGACGATTGCCAGTATGAGATTGAAAGCATGATGAACATCACATTGAGCTTTGGACGCGATAAAAGATATAAGAACATGTGAGCCGCGAGGATACATTACGCGTATTGCGGCGGCCGGTTGCCATGTGTCAGGCAATCTTTCATAAGTAATGATTCCTTTGGCAAGAAAGTTATGGAATCTTGCGTCGCCTCCGCCGAGGGATTCGTTTCCCACAAGCAACGGTATAACTCGTACGACCAGCGCCAGAATCATGATGGCGGCAACTGCAATATCTCTCTTCCTGATTCGCCATGCGCCTGAATTGTCTCTCGAAAGCAGCCATGCAATCAGTAATGCAGCGGTTGCCATCACAGAAAGAATCATATGTAGTGTATTGTACGCGTTAAAGTTGATGCGCGAGACGGAATGTGCAACTATGCAAAACATGGCGGTTCCGCCGATGGCGCCGATGAGCAAGTTGCGTCCGATTCCATGCTCACGAGAGGGTTTCACGATTGCGAAGAAAAAACACAAGTAAGGGAAGACGGCATAAACGTATGCCGACAGTATTCGGATCAGGATTTCCGCTTTCATTTAACGAGAATTATTATTTCGATTGCCCATATGGAGAGCAATTTCTGTTAATATATCAGTGAATTATGGATTGGTGTGCCAAGTAAGAACCTAATATAACAAAAACATTTTCCAAGGCCAACATTCGAATTTCATGGGAATATAGATGTTTGCGGAATAGACGGCAGTATGAGTGTTTTTGTTCGTATTTTCCCAAAAAACTCCTGGTGTTTATCATTCTTGAGGAAAAGAGCTGCGACGTCGCTCAGGTAAGCAAGTGTCCAGTCGTTTCGTTCTGTCATTCTGTCAAATACAAGGTCATCTCTGCGGATTAACACGATATCGGTGTCGTAATTATTCAACGCATTTTCCCATGTGTCATTAATTGCGAAGAATCCCAAATAGTCATTAATTACGGCGGACGAGTAAGCGGACATGAATCGGCCGTCCATGAACACGCGGCAGTTGGGATAGAGTTTCCATATGCAGTACTCAGCCCAGTCGAAGAAGACGAGGGCGTTGCCGTTGATATTATTTATACGCAGCATTTCAACGACATGCACGGGGAACTGATTTTTTGGGACCTCAATTTCCAGGGGGCGTGTCTTGTTAAACGCGATGGTGTAATATGCGGACAGAATCAGGAGCGCCGACATGAAAGCAAGGAGAGTAAGCCTTGGTATGCGTTTAACGCAGTTTGAAAGTTTATCTCCTGCGACATTATCCAAATGCGCAGAAGCGGTAAATCCGGCAGTAATTGCAAAAAGGGGAATGTTGCGGCGCATCAAAAGAGCGCCAACAAACGATGTGGTCAGAACAGTGAGCCAAACTGTATCGCGTTTTGCTTTTGAAAAGCCTATGGCAACCATGGTCAGGAGTGACAGAGCAATAAAATCCGGATGAGCATAGAAGTCGCGCACAGGATTAAAAGGCGCCCATTCGGTTAAATGTGGGCGCAATTTGATTGCAGACCTCAACAGAAATTCCCACAGGTGAGTTCCGTATGGATTAACCAACGATGCTGTCACGAATAATGCCGCGCTGCAAAAGATGAATTTCGCCGACTTTTGTATGGACTTTTTCGAAGCGCCGGTGATTAAGCGTCCGCCGGCTTGAAACAACAACAAAAGCAGTCCAATGAAGAAAGCGCCGTGCAAATTGGCCCACACACAACCCATGATGGGAAGGGCGATCAGAAGCACGAAACTGTTATGCGGGTATTTTTTAAGCAGCAAAAGGAATGCGGCATACATGAGGTAAGTGAAATGGTGTGGGCGTGTTGAAAACCCGTAACCCATTGTTGAGATTATTAGGATTATGTAGAAAAATCTTATGGCTCCGTGTCGGCAATCGGATCGCATGGCGATGTTGATAAGGCCAACCACCGAAAAGCCAAGCAATATTTTGAGGAGAAGAAGTCCGGTATTGCCTGACAAATCAAATGTCTTTCTGAGCAGATACTGACCGAGCCATTCGTGGTTGATCCACTGGTGGTCGGGTTCTGTGTAGGAGTATGTGTTGACCCGATGGAAATCCGATGACCAGGGCAGCTCGGTTACGAACCCCAGATTGCCCCATATATCCACATCTGCTTTGTTATCGGAGAAGTGTTGAAGGCAAAAGACGGCAACCGCAGTAATTGTTATGATAAGCAGGGCTTTTTCTGCGCTCAACAACGGTTGTTGCTGCAACCTATCCATGCTTCACCGATTTCAAAAATTGACAAGTATGATACAAGAGGCAACACTGGGAATCGAGATTCTCTTTGAACAAACCGTATCTCTTCGCAATTTGATGTAAATCCAATGTATGCGACACGCAGCCTTGGCTGTTTTCCCAAGCTTTGCAAACTCGGCGTTTGGCCGGAATGATCGAAACGTTTGGTCTGATGGGTGTATTCATGGTAATGCAGACATGGTCAGCCTCGATGAATCTTGGATTATGCACGACCATCATTTTCAATAAAAGTCCAATGTGTAGTAGCTTGGCTTGATTTGATCAGCGTGAAGAACGTATGTTAGTGAAGACATCACATAATTGTTGTCCTACGGTCGCCCATGCATATTTTTTTGTCACAATTTGCAAGGCGGCCTGTCCCATTTTTCGAGCATTTTCCGGGTGATCCATAATTTTTGCCAACGTTTGTCTTAAAGTTTCAAGACTGTATAGTGCGCCTTCCGGTGAGGCTCTTTTTATGATGAGGCCATTTTTGCTGTCAGCGACCAACGCGCGTATTCCAGGCAGATCTGATACGATAATTGGAGTGCCGCATGCCATCGCCTCCAG
>JAFGTH010000265.1 GCA_016934225.1 Lentisphaerota bacterium
CCGTGGCGTTCCAGCCCTTTGACCAGATAATAGGCATGATTGCCCATGCCGCCGCCCGGCAGCCAGACGCCGACGGAAAACGTGACCGATGTCATGCGGCAACATCCTCTCTGAAGCCAATCATCTGTTCAAATCTGTCAACAAAGTGCTTTACGGTCCACTGGCGCATCACGTGGGCATACCCGCATTTCCCCATTTGAGCGGCCTGTTCGCGATGTTGTGCCAACCACAGCATGGCCTCGGCAAGCTGTTCGATATTGCCTGGCTCCACGTGCAGTCCGGTTTCATGATTCTTGACGGTTTCAACCGTGCCGCCGGAATTCGAAACAATTACCGGCGTGGCGTGCATCATGGCTTCCAACGGCACCAGGCCGAAGGGTTCGTCTACGGGCACATACACCACCGCCAGGGCGTCGGCATACAAGCGGTGCATGTCAGCATCGGCAACATAGCCGGGGAACACAACCGCATCGTGAAGTTGCAGTTCTTGAACCAGCGCGTGTAATGCGGCCTCTTGCGTGCCTGTGCCAACAACCCGTAACATGATATTGCATTGGTGATGACGATGGATGAGCATGTCCAATGCCTGAATGACAGTGTCAACGTGTTTTAAGCGTTCCAAACGCGCCACCGTTAAAAAATACGATTTATTCGCGCGGTCGGGTAATGGGCCTCTCGGAACCGGCGTAATCCCCTGATAACAGACGGTTGCAGGGATTCCATAGATGGCCTGAATTTTCGAGGCCGTATAGCGGCTGTTGGCCAGAATCCTATCACAGCTATGCACCGCGCGTTGATCCAGGCGTGTGTGGAACGCACGAAGACGGCGGCCGCATAGCGCCTGGATCCCATAAAACACACTTTTTTGCAACAGTCGCCAAAGTGCGTCCAGCCCATGCTGCTGAAATTTTTCACACACGTGAGTTGTCAGGGATGTGTACCGCCCGACCTGCTCCGGCGGAGACTGATCGTACAACTGCCGCGATGGTTCATGGCAATACCAGATGATGGGGGGGAATGCGCGGCTGAACAGCTTCGCGTAATACACCCACACATTGGCCGGGAAATTGTGCGGATTCACCAGATCGAACTCTTGTAACCGCCGGCGCAATTTAAGGCCAGCCCACAGCCAATCGATCCAGGTGGAATAATGGCCGCCGGCGGCGATGTCGACAAAGCAAGGACGCACCATTTCAGGAATATCCGGATCGTCAGGCTGATGCTCCGACGTAAAAATCGTGACCTGATGCCCGCGCCGAAGTAATTCGTCGGCCAGCTTGAGGATCATGTTCTCAGCCCCGCCGCGCACCGCAAATGTGGTGGCTATAATGGCAAGTTTCATACGATTACGGTGCGAGATTTTCTGTGTTTTGTGAATAAAATCGGTAAAGCCGAGCCCCTTCGGTGGATAAGATCGCTTTGATTGTGCCTGTGTTGGGGAGGTCGTTGATAAAATCTTCTATCTCAGGTTCATCCATATGTGCGAAAATCATCCATATTTTACCGGAAGGGGGCTTGCGCATGATCGCAGAATCGGAAAACATATTGTGCTGATTAAGGTGCTCAAATGAATCCAGATAAAACATAACTGCTGGCTTTGCATTGGGATGGATGAACACCGAATCCTCAACGAGCATCTCTTGATTCAGTCGGGCAATGACAGCTTTGGTATTCTCTACTTCTTGATAAGGATTAATCTGTTCAATATTCCAGGCATTGATAACCAGCATAATCATGGCGATCAGAATTGTCGCTTTCCCTATTCTGCGACCATCCAAACAGGTTGCTAAATAACCTAACGCTACTCCGAAAACAGTAGAGAGAAGGGGAGTTAGATAGATACATTGTCGTAGAGAGCCATAAGGATAATATCGGAACAGGGCTGCCACGATATTGATTCCGACTGCGAAGATTGTAGTTATCACAAGGGAATTTCGCCTTTTGATGAAGTCCTTTCGGAAAAGATACAATCCCATTGAGAGTCCGATGAGTCCAATGCTTTCCAACGATTTTGCTGTTCTTCCAAACGTCATTTTGAAAAGGCCTAAGGAATTATTGATGATAAAACTTATGACATTATGAGTCTGTGGATCAAAGTAGTGTTCTTCCAGGTATGTGACTCCGAATCCACCCGCCATCCATTGATATTGAAGTGTCAAAAGCAAGGAACATAATCCGGCAATTCCCAGGCTAAGAGCAGATATCAGAAGATGGCGACGATGGAATGAGTGGGAAGTGTGAAGGAAGAAAAAGACAGCTTGAGTTACAAGGGTTGCGCATGCCAGGAGCACAAGGCCATATTGCGTCAAAGGGGCCAATAGCATGAAAAATACAATACAAAAAAATCCCCTTCGGCGAGTTTTAGGGGCTTCCCTCCAGATTATGCCAACGAGCAGAAGGCTGGATAAGAAAACGGTAACGGCATATTCACGAACCTCTTGAGCGTAGCGAATCTGGGTTGGAGAGGTCGCCAAAATAAGTGCAGAATAGATTGCCCCTTTATAGCCAATCGTTGTTTTCCCTAAAGCAAGCAGACAAAGCACACTACCCATACTGGCAAGCAGTGAAGGCATGCGCAGCCAGAAGGGGACATGGGAAAATCGTTCAATTCCCCATAACAATAACGGATAGAACATCGGACAACTATTGCTCGTACGCGTCAAGTCAAGCGTCTCGGTCAAAGTTCCTCTTGAATTATTTGCCGTAACGGCCTCATCAAACCAAAGGCTTCTGCCGCCAAGATGATACATACGGAGAAAAAAACTCAGAAAAATAATACATAACGAAAGTATCAGAAAAATTAGGGATTTTTGTCGGTTTGCGAACATATCGATAATCTGAAAATTTCATGAAATCTTCTTTTAGAATGGAAGACTTCATGTCAGAGTTCAGCTCCTGTTTTCTTTGCAATCTTTGAAATGATTGTCAGCATCTGGTGGACCCGTGTTTCCCATGTATGCTGTTCTGCTTCGTTGAGGCGTTCTTGTCGAGTAAAATCATCATGGCGTGCATGTTCAATTTCTGAAACAAATTCTTCATAAGATCGTGCTTGAGGGCTTAACCACTCATAGTCGCGAAGAGAAGGCAGGGCTGTGCTGACAATCGGTTTCCCGGTGGCCATATATTCAAAGAACTTCATTGGGAAGACCCCCTGTGTATAGGCATTCAGGGCATACGGAATGAGGCAGACATCAATCCCTTTCAGATATCCCGGCAGGCTGTTGTATGGTCGCGGGCCAAAGAGGTGGATATTCGCGTATTGGCCGAGCCGGCCCACAATTGTGATGCGTTCGGCCTCGTCAACCGGGCCGATGAGGACAATCTGCCAGTCCGGGCG
>JAFGTH010000266.1 GCA_016934225.1 Lentisphaerota bacterium
AGTGATGACGACCATGTCGTAAGCTTAATTACTCCATCAGCAGGCCTGAAAATATTTCTCGCGCGCAATGTAGCGTTGTCTTGCAGCGCCGAATGGAACATCGGCGGAGGCGAGATTTACGCTTATGAGAGAATTGATGATAACTCCGGCAGCGGTAAACGCACCGCATTTTCCGCTAATGCCGGTATTAAGTTTCTTTTCTTCTAGAGAAAACGATTTACTTGATGTCTTCTACTACGGACGGAACACCCTTTACAGGGTGTCTCTGTTCAACATTCGACTCTTGAGCAGCATGGCTGCGGATATAAATCTCCACCCGCCGATTTACCGGATTGCCGGTCTCTCTATCATTCGGGGCTTTCGGTCTGTCAAATCCATAACCGACAGCCGTAAGCCTGTCCGCAGATATACCGCCTTTGTCCATAAGCCATTTTTTGACAGACTCCGCCCGTCGCTGGGAAAGACGCTTATTGTAGGAGTCCCCAGACCTTCTGGTCTTGTCAGCATGTCCTTCTATTCGCGCAACCGACTCCGGGTTTCTCTGCATGGCTTTCGCAATCTTTAGCAAGGCCTGATCATACTCCGGATTGATATCTGATTTCTTCAACGCAAACTGAATGTTTAATTCAAACAATTGCAAATCGTCGGATTTATCAAGAGGATCAGTGCCATCCTCAATGACTTCATGGCCATCGGCCACCCCTCCTTCATCGGTATCACGCCTCAGCGGATGAGTATCGTACACCAGCACTTCTGCGCCATCTGTAAGTCCATCCCAGTCTGTGTCCGGATTCAACGGATCAGTCTTGTGCGCGTGGACCTCCTGACCGTCTTGCAAACCATCCCGATCAGTATCCGGATCGTACACATCTGTGCCCCATTCCAACTCTTCGGCATCTGTGAGCCCGTCGCCATCCGCATCATCCGAACCGCCAACAGCCACTATTTTCTCTTCCAGCCGCGCAGCCCAAGTCCAACAGATACCGACATTCGCAATCGAATTGGCATTCGGCGCCTGTCCAAAACCCTGTAACATTGCTCGATAGTCGGCATGTATCGCCCACTGATCATTAAAATGGTACATCACACCGCCGCCAACGCGAAGCTGCATTTCGGTCTGTGCATCGTTGACAGATTCGCCGTAATGAACAAAGCCGATGCCCGCAGCCATGTACGGATCCAGTCGCTCCCAACGCGTGAAATGAAATAGACCGTCAAACGATAAACCGGCTCCATATGTATTGAAGCTCGTGCCATCCGTTCTTGTCACATCAAGCGACGGCGCCAACTGCAGTTTGCCTTCGAAAGTCCATCGGTCGGAATAGTCATAGCCCAGTCCAACAAACATCCCGATGCTATCGCTAACCGATTGATCGCCCTGGAAGTCCAACATTCCACTACTGACTCCAAGGTACCACGGATGAATCGCGCCGGTTTCCTGCGCGGGCTCTTGTGCAAGAGCGCTGTTCGCCACACCAATCGTCGCAACAATACCAATCATTGCGGAGACCACATTCACGAGCCAAGCATGATGTTTCATGAGATACTCTCTCCACTCCTTATTCGGATATAATCATAAAATACGTACTTCAAGCGTTTTAAGGATCTTAGCAGAACATTTTTCGAACGCAAGCCATGATTCCCAAAAGCGTTATGTACATGATAAAAAGCTCTGTGTCGCCGAAATTGTACTCAACCAAGCCATTTGTCAACAGCGAGGCAAACATTAACGGGCACACAGCCGCATACACAATGCTATTGGCAGACCCACTCCGGCGAGCAGTTGCGAAACCACGCCACCCGTCTGTCATACCAGTCACCATCCATAGAATATACACGATAAACCCTGTCCACCCTGTCTCAACCAACACCTGAGGCAAATTCGAGTGCAAATGATCCCGATCCCGTTCTACATCAGAAGCATGCGCGCGCATCATGTCATTCGTCAAAGAACCATACCCTACGCCAAAAGGATGCTGTTTGATTATCGCGGGCGCAATCTCCCGCCACATTGTCAGCCTGCCCCCGGATTGATTGAACTCCCGACTCAACTCGCGCATTCGAACATGAACCGGCGGCAAGAACAACACGGCTCCAACCGTCAAGAGCAAAATAAACAACGCGCGCCACCCGGATTTGCTTACAACCAATAAGGACGCAAATATGCATGCACAGATCCATGATCCTCTTTTGAAATTGATAATAAGCGCAATCACTTGAATAAGAAGCACGATTCGCCACCACATAACCCTTTTAAAATTCTTGCCCGACACATAAATCAGCGCTATCGAACCAAGTATGCCAAGCATCAGCATCTGACCATCGGTCATTGATCCCTTGTTTATGAGTACTCGAACAAAACCAGCGCCAGCATCAGCCCGACTTGCAATTTTCCATGCAGACAACGGAACAACAATACAGCGCTCCAGCGACAATACGAGAGCGCCAAACACAACAGCTTTTACGAAACCTGCGATTCTTGCTTCACTTCGAATATGCAGCACGGCAATCGGAAGCAGCAATACTGCAATCAGTCTCCCAAGACTATGCTTTTCGACAAAACCAAAACGGGTAACACTGAAAGCGATAAAAACAAATGCAGCGCCTAATAACACAACCGGCGGCAGCGGCGGACTTTGTCGCGAAAGAACAAGATAAACGGTTGCAACAATAATAACGAGCGCCATCATGACGTTTCCCAACGCAATGGAAAACATCATGGCAAATACAGTCGCTAAAAGCAGTCGGTACGACCATTCCTCCAGATAACGCACACCGTCACTTTCTCCCGTATTCGTATTCATACGCCAAACTCGCAACTCTTCAACCAAAAGCCGGCCGTAATTGCAATGGCCGTCACCCAACAAGGTCTTCTTGTACACTATTTCGAATCATGATATCGCTATTTCAGGAAAAATACAGTTCAATACGCCGATGAATTACAACAAACTTCTATTGATCTATTCAGGCTGGCTGGGCGATTTAGTCTGGATCATACCAACAATACGCGCTCTCAGAACACGGTTTTCTCATGTCTCAATAGTCGCTTCCGAGATTCAAGAACCCCTCGCGTTGTTGCTGCAAGGTAATCTGCTGGATAATGTTTTCATTGACCACAGACGCAGGCGTCTGGCGTCTGCCGCAAAATCAAGAAGAATGGCGCTTGCAGAAGATATCGGCACGTTCGTTGATCTAAAAGGGCGCGGGAAGGCCGGCCTCTATATACCATGGCATCCAGGAACCAGGGTGTTTTCCCCTTCACGAAAAAACGCCAGAGAATACATTTTATCCAGAATACTGCATCCAATGGCAACTGAAATGCCCGATCATAACGACAAATTGCATATGGTTGACTCATATCTCGAAACGGCACAATTCCTCGGCGCAAAAGAAACTCCCGTGTGTTTTGATATCCCTTTTAGTAAAGACGTAATCGCCAACGCTGATAGAATTATAGATAAATATCATCTTCAAGACGGCCGATCAGTAGCCATCAGTCTCGGTTCGGCACAATTAAGCAAAATATGGCCGGCAATCAGATACAGACAATTAGCGGAAATTATCGAAAATGACTTGGGATATCGCGTTGTAATAATGGGCGGCGCTTCCTTTGCGCCAAATGCAAATTATGACTTCCGAACAGCACGGGAATTTTTTGGAGACGGCCGATTCGTGAATCTAGTCGCCGAAACCAATTTCGCTGTTGATTGCCGGCTGTTAAGATCAGGTGTCTTCGGCGTAATCGTCGGAAACGATAGTTTTGCCGGTCATATGGCCGGCGCCGTCAACGAAATGCCTCCACATACCGCCGGATCCAAGCGCGCACCAAACGGAAAATACTATAAGGGCTTATACAGCGTAACTATCTTTGGCCCGACAAATCCTGAATTCTGTAAGCCTTATGATCCGACAGGTTATTTCAATATTGCCATACAACCGCGCAGATATCCGCCGGATTGCCCTTATAACCGTTCCGATCATATTTGCCCTCACTATGCGGACGCGTATTGCGTTAAAAGAAACCATTGCATGGATATGATAAGCGTCGAACAAGTCGCCGCGACGGTAAAACAACAACTTCAGAAACTATAAGTATCCTACTATCCTGTCATTATTCCGATATCATGTCCTTCCTCATCTTCTGCCGGAATTCTCAGCTTTGAATTCCGCCATCCCCGCAATGCCCGCGTTACTTACGGCATTCACCTTGATAAATTCGTCTCGCCTTTTGACTTCGACAAACCCGCGCCCGATACCATTACCCATCATGACCGCGCCTGTAGGCGTAAAGGATCGAATACAGGCATTGCCTTTAACCGTCAAAACGAGCGGAGCATCCCATGTTCTTACAATGCGCCGATCCGAATCCACAACGCTCAACTCCAATTCCACAACTGTTCTAAGATCGGTTTCCGCGGAAATCAGCACAGGCGCAATAGCGATATGATCCGGCGGTCCGAATAAATTAATTTTATTTTCAACAGTTTCTCCTTTGAAAAATCCTGAAATAACCAATGCGCCGGCATGAGCATCAATCTGAGCGACCAAATGAGATCCAGATCCCATTTCAATGCGCTTGCCGGATGCCGTTTTGAGAACAACATTTTCACAATTGGTAAAAACATGAACATCTGCCTGATTGCCCTTTTGCGCTGCCATCCAATCGCAGAATCCTTTGATGTAGGGCTTATTACAATAAAGCGCGGTTAAAAGCGACGACGACATCTTCGGCAACCGCCATGCGTCCAGAATCCCCGAGTATCTCTTATAACGGTTCTTTCTCAAGGTTGAATAGTCAGTCAGACACCATAGCAGAAAACCTGCCACATGAGGGCTATTCCCGATTGTCTTGAGGTCCTTCTCTATCAGCGCAACCTGGGCCAGTTCGTCATTAAAACTGCCGCGTAATGCAAGCGGGTAGTTTGAACACTCGCTGACGACCACGTTCTTCAACCCGCTGGACTCACAGCCTTCTTCTATTGCCTCAAATTCGTAATTTGTGCTCCAGATATCCGGTATCAAAAGTGTTCGCTCCCTTACGGCGCGATAGAAATGATTCTCGGCATAGGTTACAGGACGACCGGGATCCAGCTTGCGAACCACATCACGCAATGCAAGATAAGCGTCACGAGATCTCGATTCATTTCCCATGCCCCAGACGATTATGCTCGGATGATTTCTGTCGCGCAACACCATATCGCGCATTTGCCTGCAAGCAGCCTTTAACCATCGGCCGCTTCGCACACTCTTCCATGTAGCAATTTCAGCGTAAACAAGAATGCCCAGTTCATCGCAAGCATTCAAAAAGCAGGGATGCTCGGGATAGTGCGAAAGACGAACAAAATTGCAGCCCATGTCTTTCAAAATCTCCGCATCCCGGCGATGCATACCGTCCAATAATGCATTGCCGAATCCGGGCATACTTTCATGCCTGTTGCATCCGACAAGTGTCAGCCGTTCCCCGTTAAGGAAAAAACCCTGTTTCGGCTCAAAAACCGCTTCACGAAATCCAATGGTCAGTGCAACGCAATCCTCCGCCTGATCCGAGTTATCATCGCCCAGCACACGGCATATAACCTTGTAAAGGTTTGGCGATTTCGGAGACCACAAACGCACAGCCGACGCCTCAATCATTACCTCAGGTGCATCCACACTCGATTGAGACGGAATATCAAGTGAAATCGGATCCGATTGGACCAAAACGTCCCCCGACATATCGCATAATTCCACAACGAACTTTCCCCTCCGTACTTTCAACGAGGTATTCGATATTGTGAAATTTGTCCGTACGGACGGCTTTGCGCTCAACACATCTTCACAAATAACACGAACGCTGTCCCTGCGAATATGCAAAGCGGGCAGACAGACAAGTCGCATTCGTCCGGAAAGACCTCCGTAAAGCAGAAAGTCCGGCATATTGATTCCAGGCAACACATATCTGTGAGGCCGATTATCGAGCGCAATGCCTATAACATTCTCGCAGTCAAAATTAAGCGCATCACCCACATTCAAACGAAAACCCAGATACTGGCCGTCAACGCGGGATACTCTCCGCCCGTTTATCCAAAGCGTTCCGGTTCCATAAAAACCATCCGCTTCCAAGTACCACGCCCAACGATTCTTGTCTTCTGCCGAGTGACGAATCACAAAATTTTTCCGGTACGAACCTTCCCCTCTGTAATATTCCACCCCGGCTTGAAAAACATCCGTTTCGTTCCACGAATGCGGAAGGTCAACGACCAATCCATTCAAATCGGAGCTACCGGCAAGCCACCGCCGACTGGCGCGTGATCGAACAAACTCCCATCCGCAACTAAGATCTATAATGTACATGACGAATAAACCTGGCCAAACATATTTGAAATTCGTTCTCCTGTAAAGCAGGGTCGGCACATACCGGCATAGCGAAATCGCCGACACAATTCTTGCAACCTGTAAACAAATTAAAGTTACAAGCAGCGCTTCTCAGGAAATCCAAACAAGACTATTCCATGCTGAAATCAACTTGTCTGTGACATGTCACGCGTTCTTTTCCCATTTTCCGATTATCTTTTCTTTCGGAAACAAATCAGCTTTTGTTTACAGGCAAACCGTCCAACTTCCCATGCTTTATGTTTTCCATGCTCGTTTTTATAGTGATTAGTCGCATCATAATCGAAATTGCCGCAACTTCATCTTGCCATATGGCGCATCTGTATTACCATGTTTGCCTATGAGATCAAATTTTTTGCCCTTTTCAAAACCGTCTATTTCCGATGACGACATTTCCGCTGTGGCGGAAGTACTCAAGTCAGGATGGATAACAACCGGTCATAATGCTGCGGCTTTTGAGAACGAATTCCGCGATTTTGTGGGTTGCGGTGGCGCAGTGGCGCTTGCATCCGGTACCGGCGGCATGCATTTGATCTTGAAATCGCTCGGAATCGGTCCGGGCGATGAAGTAATAACACCATCCTTGACATGGGTCTCCACTCCCAATCTTGTCGTTTTGGCAGGAGCAAAACCAGTCTTCGCCGACGTTGATAGAGATACGCTCATAGTAACAGCCGATTCCGTGCGGGCATGTATAACAAAAAAAACACGCCTCATTATCCCTGTGCATTTCGCAGGCGCCGCAGCCGACATTGACCAGATCCGATCCGACGCTGAAGGAACCGGCGCCGTCATAGTTGAAGACACCGCACACGCGCTGGGAACATATAGCAATGGAATCCACGTCGGAAAAACCGGAACGTCGGTCTTCTCTTTTCACCCTATAAAAAACATCACAACCGGTGAGGGCGGTATGTTTTGTTCCGATAAACAGGATCTTCTCGATAGTATCAGGCGGTTGAAGTTTCACGGTCTCGGTGTTGATGCCTATGACCGCGATACCCAAGGACGATCTCCGCAGGCGCAAGTGCTCGAACCGGGTTATAAATACAACATGACAGATATGGCAGCAGCGCTCGGCCGCAAACAACTGGCACGCGTAAACCAATTTAATCGTCAGCGGCAATACCTTGTCCAATGTTACCACGAAAAACTCGCCGATATTGATGAAATCATCCCGCTTCAGACAAGCAAACCGACATCACAACATGCCTGGCATCTGTTCGTCGTAAGGCTTGACATAGACAAAGCTTCCATGTCTCGCGATGATTTCATGAAGGAACTCAAGTCCCGAAATATC
>JAFGTH010000267.1 GCA_016934225.1 Lentisphaerota bacterium
AAGGGGCTTGCATCTTCATAGAGCCAGAATCAAGTCCGAAGACTTCTTGTCGGGAATACTTACTATTTTGCGGCGTAAAAATATCGAGGAAGCGCTGACAATATGCGCTGAAACGCCCGGACCTGTGGCTTACATGATCAAGACGGCAATTTTACACAGACATGAATCTGTGGATTCGATCAGGTCGGCGATAGACGTTGCAAGTACGGCTGAGATTTCCAGAATGGAGCGAAGGCTGGTCGTTATCGCGACCGTGGCGCAGATAGTGCCGCTGCTCGGACTTTTGGGCACCGTGCTGGCAATGGTGGAATCATTGCTCGCAATGTACAATTATGCGCCACTCATTCAATCAATAGACGTGATATCGGGAGTAATGCGCGCATTACTTTGTACCGCCGCCGGATTGACGGTTGCGATTCCCTGTTATGTTGCTTTTAACGTGCTTGTTATCAAGATAGACCGGTTGGTGCTGGACATGGAGCGGGCCGCTTCCGAGATTGTGGCATTTCTAACCGGCGAGTTGGATGAAAAGGGATCCGGCAGCAATGGCAAGTAACAATTACCAACGTGAACGACTGGTAAGCGGTTTGCGTACGCGCTTCTTTCCAAAGAGCAGGATTGGACATGGGTTGATCAGTCTTGCTCCATGGCTCAATATCGCAGTCTTGCTTTTCATGTTTATATCGTTAGACGGGAAATTCGTAACGCAGCATCAGGGTATGGTTGTCGAATTGCCGGAAATGCCTTTCAGAAACGGTTCCCGGTCCGGTCTGATAGTAGTGGTGTTGTCGGTAGAGAAGCCCGGCGGAATTGGCAGGGAAGAGACGGTTTTTTTTGATGACGCCAGATACATGGTAAAATCGGTTGAGGATATGGAGAAACTAAAAACCGCTTTTATTGCCGGAAATAAACGACATCCTGATGCTGATCTTGTCGTCAAGGCCGACAAAAATGTGCAATATGGAACCATAATGCTTTTGTGTGAAATGGCGCAGTCAGTCGGCATTAAAAACATCAACCTTGCGTCCCGTTCTGCTATGCAAGAGGAAGCAAGTCGCAGTCAATGACTAGATATGTAAATCGGTATTCGCGAGGTATTGTCGGGTTGCCTTCGGTATTTGTTGCGGTCGGATGGCTTGCAATCTGGTTGGTATGGCCAACGGATGCGGCTCGACACACTGTCAGACGAACCGAAACAGGAACAAAAATCCGTTATACTTCTGTTGCCGGAGATCCATACGGTGATTCCTACACGAGGTTTGCCGGGGCAATGCTTCCTCCTCAGAACGAAGACGACGATACGTTATTGCTGTCCTACGAACGCCAACGCGAACCTGCGTTTATGGGGGGGGATATCGAATTGATAAGCGATAGCGCGGTTGCTCCATATTTGCCGGATTCTAATTTTTCCGGGCGATCCTCCTTCCTGCAATGGTCAGCTGAAAAAGTGTTTTCTGCGAAAAAGCATGGAGCATTGCGCATCAAATACGCGCTGAAAGGCGGTTTGGCAGAATGCAATTTTGATATTCCAAAGGATGTATTGAATAGCTTTGCAGCGTTGAGCGACAACGAATGGGAAATCGTGGTGTGTGTTGAAGTTGATGAAAAGGGTCGAGTCGAGCATGTGTTTGTAGAAGAACAATCCGGCGACAAAAACATTGATATTTCAATCGTACGCGCTCTTTACGGCGGAAAAGCCATGGCCGGCTCGTCGGAATGCAGCGGCAAAATTTACATAAGCGCGGTCAGATAATGGAAAACGACAGAAGCATTGGAGAAACATGAGCGCTAAGATGGTAAAATGGGCCGGAGTAGGCAGGAATCGAACAATCGAGGTTTTTTTTCAACGTCCTGCGTTTGATGTCAAGGCCGAGAAGGTTGCAGCGCAGGTTCTCAGGGAGATTCGAAGGTGCGGCGATGCGGCTGTTGTCAGATTCGTTAAGAAATTTGATGGCGTGTCACTCAGTGCATCGAATCTGGCAGTGGACAAAACAATCTTGGCGTTGGCCCGGCGCAAAATAAGCAAAAACTTCGTCTTGGCAATAAAAGAGGCCCACAGACGGATAGCCCTTTTTGCCGAGGCGGGTTTGCGCAAAGACTGGCAGATTGCGACTCCCGGCGGCGGCGCCGTGGGCGAGAAGTTTGTTCCAATGGACAGGGTCGGTGTGTATATCCCGGGAGGAACGGCGCCGCTGGTGTCAACGGCGCTGATGACTGTTACGCTGGCCAAAACTGCCGGCGTGAAAGAAATTGTTGCGTGCAGTCCATGCACGGACGGCAATCAGATCAATAATCATTTGCTTTATGCGCTGGACTTGGCCGGCGCCACCGAGGTTTATAGGATAGGAGGAATACAGGCCATTGGCGCCATGGCGTATGGCACTCGTTCGGTGCGGCGTGTTCAGAAGATAGTTGGCCCGGGCGGCGCGTTTGTAACTGCCGCGAAGCGACAAGTGTATGGCGATGTGGCTTTGGATCTGGTCGCCGGACCGAGCGAGATTGCCGTGTTGGCCGACGACGGCGCCAAACCGGAATATATAGCAGCGGATTTATTGTCACAGGCAGAGCATGGGACAGGTCTGGAAAAATCGCTTTTGGTAACATCCAGCGAAAAATTAGCCTATGCCGTCAGGCGCGAAATAGATAAACAGGCCCAACTATTGCAACGCGCCGATGCTGTGAACAAAGTTATAGCGGACGGCATGTTGCTGGTAGTGGTCAGGAATGTCTCCGACGGCATGGCGCTATGCAACGCGTTCGCCCCGGAACATTTGGAGCTTATGGTCAGACACGCTCGCAAATGGGTTGATAAGGTGCGGAAGGCCGGAGCGGTGTTTGTAGGCCCGTGGTCCCCCGAATCGGTCGGCGATTTTGTCGCCGGACCAAGTCATGTGTTGCCGACCGGAGGCGCTGCTGCCATGTTCTCCGGCTTGACAGTGGATGATTTTCGCCGCCGTACCAGCGTTATTGCCTGTACGAAGGATGACTTGAAATCGGTTGCGCCGATAATTGACGCATTTGGATTGATGGAAGGATTGGACGGACACGCGAAATCGGCGTTAATGCGATTTTCGCAAAGCTAAACGCGCTGGAATGCAAACCCGGCGACGTATTCAACGAATCTTCGGGATGGTAAAGAGTTTTGTAACGAGCGAATAGGCAGGTGTATTTGTGACGGAATATGTTAAGAAGAGTTCTGTGCCCGGACAAAAAAGTTTGATACGAAATTCGGTCGCTAAAATGTCGGGTTATGTTCCGGGTGAGCAGTCGCGGTCTGATAAAATAATCAAACTTAACACAAACGAGAATCCGTATCCTCCTTCACCGCGAGTCGTGGAGGCGCTTTTGTCCTTGGACGTTGGAAAACTAAGGCTATATCCTGATCCGGTTTCATTGGAATTGCGCAAGGAGCTTGCCGGTCGCCATGGTTGCAAACCTGAAAATGTATTTGTCTGCAATGGATCGGATGAGACGCTGAAATTGTGTACGCAGGCATTTGTGGAAAATGGCGGAAGCATAGGTTATTTCAACCCGTCCTATTCGCTCTATCCGGTGTTGGCAGATATACGCGAGGCTGTCAAACGACCGATTGAATTGTCCGATGAATTTGAATGGCCGACCGATGCCATGGCCGACATGGATTTTGATTTGTTCTTTCTTTCCAATCCAAACGCTCCGACCAGCATATTGTATCCATCGGATGCGGTGCGCGACTTTTGCGTATCCGGAAAAGGTGTGGTTGTGATAGACGAAGCATATGTGGATTTTGCGTCGCACGATTGCATGAATCTTGCGTTGACTATGGATAATGTGCTTGTGGCGCGGACATTATCGAAGTCGTTTTCCCTGGCAGGCCTTCGAGTTGGGTACGCAATAGGGCCGGAACCTCTGATTAATGCGCTGATGAAACTTAAAGATTCATATAACGTGGACGCCATATCGCAACAAGTGGCTTTGGCTGCAGTAAAGGACAGCGAGTATATGCGTACAAATGTTGCTCGAATTTGTAAGACAAGATCGAGATTAACCATGTTGCTGAAAGACAAGGGATACAAGGTGTATCCTTCGGAGGCGAATTTTATATGGACGAAGCCGGCTGGAATCCAGGCGGAAAAGCTGTTCGGAATTCTCAGAAAAAAGGGTATATTAGTCAGATATTTTCCTGGAGACAGAACAGGAGCATACATACGCATTACGATAGGAACTGATACAGAGATAGATCGTTTACTGGATACGCTCTCGAAAATCGTGGATGGAACGTTCGCGGATAACGATAATTTAAACGAAGGAAAACCATAATGAAGAAACGAATTGCGAAGATAGAAAGAAAAACGAAAGAAACACAAATCTCAATAAATCTTAATATTGACGGGACAGGTTCGTATTCCGTGCAGACAGGCCTGCCGTTCATGAATCATATGCTGGAACTCTTTTCAAAACACTCTCTGATTGATATGCGGGTGCGCGCCAAGGGCGATATTGACGTTGACTATCATCATCTCGTGGAAGATATGGGGCTGACACTGGGCATGGCTCTTGATAAAGCGCTTGGTTCTCGCGCCGGAATCAGGCGTTATGGCAATTGCGCGATTCCCATGGACGACTCGCTCAGCCGGGCAGCCGTTGATCTGGGTGGTCGGCCGTTTCTCCTGTTTACCGTTGCCGTGCGACGCAAAAAAATACTGGACTTTGATCTTGGATTAATTCGGGAGTTTCTGCAGGCATTTGTCGTGCAGGCGAGAATGAATTTGCATGTTGAGCAGGCGTATGGCAAGGAGCCTCATCATGCCTATGAATCGGTTTTCAAGGCAATTGCCAGGGCTCTTCGTGCAGCGTGCGAGAAGGATCCGCGGGTAAAAGGATTACCGACGAGCAAGGGCTGTATTTAATGTTGATTTTACCTGCAATTGACCTGAAAGACGGCAAATGTGTTCGCTTGCGACAGGGGCGCGCTGAAGACTCCACCGTGTATTCCAATGATCCGGTGGCAATGGCCAGACGCTGGGTAAATGAAGGCGCCGAGTATCTGCACGTAGTTGATCTGGACGGCGCATTTCAGGGCAGACCGGTTCATACCGACATTATTGCGCAGATTGCTGCAGCCGTGGATGTTCCGATCGAGATTGGAGGCGGTATCAGAACAGCGGATCATGTGGCGGCGGCTTTGAAACACGGGGTTGCGCGTGTTATCGTGGGTACGGCGGTTTTGGAGAAACCGACCGAGTTCAAGGATATTACGACACAATATGGCGCACATATAGCGGTGAGCATTGACGCCCGCGATGGCATGGTTCAGATCAAAGGATGGGTTGAGACAACAAGCCGGTTTGTTTTGGATTTGGCCGAAGAAATGGATAAAATAGGTGTCGGAACGATTATTTATACCGATACCGCGTCAGATGGAATGCTGCATGGTGTGAATGCGGAAGCCGTCGGAGCAATATGTAAAGGCGTTGGTTGCCGGGTGATAGCAGCCGGCGGCGTCACAAGCGTACAGGATGTGCAGGCGCTAAAAGCACTTGCATGCGACAATCTGATCGGTGTAATCGTCGGCAAGGCTCTTTACAATGGGAATGTTACATTGCAGGCTTTGATGTCTGCTTAGGATTGAAAGGAGCGCCCAAATGTTGATGGATGTTGAATGCACTACATTGACCAATGGACTTAGAGTCGTAACGTCGTCTTTGCCGCATGTTGAGAGTGTAACATTCGGTATATGGATCGGGGCAGGAGGGAGACACGAATCCAACCGCCAGGCCGGGATGAGTCATTTTATTGAGCACCTTCTTTTTAAGGGGACGAAAAAGCGCAGCGCCAAGGATATAACAGTTGCAATCGAAGGGCGCGGTGGTTATCTGAACGCGTTTACTCAGGAAGAAAACACCTGCTACTATGCGCGAGTGGCCTACGATAAACTGTGGTATGCGCTTGAAGTTCTGACGGATATGTATTTGAACGCGAGCTTGCCGCCAGACGAACTGGAAAAGGAACGCGGTGTCATAATTGAAGAAATCATGATGTACAAGGACCAGCCGCAACATATGGTTCAAGAGATATTGACGGACGCGTTGTGGAAAAATCATCCGCTTGGACGACCGATCATTGGATTTCCTAAAACAGTTGCCGCTATGACGCGCCGGGATATTTCCGAGTACCGTGCGCGTATGTATGTTCCCTGCAATACTATTTTTGCGTTTGCCGGCAAGGTGAATCACACAGAATGTGTTCGCAAGGTGCGGGAACTTGTGAAGAGACCATCTGGGACATCGTTGCGTCGGGAGCGACCAGCGTCCTCAAGAGTAAAACAGCGGACGCTTGCGTTACAGACCAAGGACATAGAGCAATCGCATCTCGCGATGGGTATACGGATATTTGGGAAAAATGACCGGCGCCGCTACCCGTTGCGCCTGCTTAATACAGTACTCGGCGAGAACATGAGTTCGCGGCTTTTTCAGGTTGTGCGAGAACAACACGGCTTGGCATATTCGGTTCATTCCAGTTTTCAACTTTACAAAGAGACCGGAGCGTTGGTTGTCAGCGCCGGTCTTGATCGCAAGAGACACGACAAAGCGTTTAGTCTTATCATAAAGGAATTAAATCGGCTTAAAAGAAGACCGGTAGGTTCGCGCGAATTAAAGCGGGCCAAGGACTATGTTATAGGCCAACTGCGGCTTGGAATGGAAAGCACAACATATCAGATGATGTGGCTTGGCGAAAATATTATGTCGTATGGACGGGTAATTCTTCCGTCTGAAACAATCAAAATCATATCGAAAATCACAGCGTCCGATATCAGAGACCTGGCGGAAACCATAATCAAAGGGGCTAAGACCAGCGTTGCGATGATATCACCAGACTTGTCCGGCAAGGACGAGACCCGGATAAGGAAGGAACTCAGTAGTCTCTAAAGATCAGGGATCAGACGATCAGAGCGCTTTCAAGTCCAAATACAGAACAAACCGGATATTCTTATCCGTTCGGATTGTCTTCGGAATATGTCGGTTTCAAACGTCGGCCGGCAGTCGGATTGGGCTGCGCGTATGCAATCGGGATCTTATGCGGGATATTATACAATGTTTCGTTCGTTATACCGGTTGCATTGGCTGCGGCGCTTGCGGTGATATGCGTCGCTATGCTTGCAATGGCCGAGAAAAACAGCAGTTTGAGCCGATTCATCAATCCATTGTTGTTTCTGATAATTATTTGCATTGGCTGGGCCACCGGATCATTTGAAGCGGAAGAGCTTCGATATGGGAACAAACCATGGGATACTGATAAAATTGAGATTATCGGCATCGTCTGCAATGACCCGGAACCGGCATTTGAAAGTGCATCCGGCGAATCGGTGTGGGCTTTTAACTTCAAGACCGAACATGTAGTAGTGGGTTGTGTGCCGTCCCGAGTCAGAGTGTTCTGGCATATGGCCTCAAATGTCTCAAAACACAAATGGAAACATTATGCTCCGAAATATGGTGATAAGCTCAGGATCAGAGGACAAATTCGGCGATATAAACACGGGTCGCCAAATTTTATGGCGAAGACATCAAAGAGAGCCGATATAGACACTGGTCCGGGCCGGTCTTTATTTTTGTCGCGAGATCATGGCTCGGCTTTTGTGCGCGGGTGTTTGGAAGGCAGGCGGAGTGCCTACCGATTGCTTGCCCTTGGCATTGAAGAGCACACTCAATCAGTAGCGCTTATTCACGCATTATTGCTTGGTTACAGGAGTCAAATGACTTCTGAAATAAAGAATATATTTGCAGAGACGGGAGTTCTTCATGTGTTTGCGATTTCCGGTTTGCATGTCGGCATCATCGCTGTGCTATTGACGCGGTTACTGAGGATATTCCGAGTATCGCGTGTTTATTGGGTGCTGTTTCTATGTCCTTGTTTACTTGTTTATACGGTTGCCACCGGCGCTCGAGCAAGCGCGGTTCGGGCATGTGTGATGGCGATTGTTTACTATTTGGCGCCGCTGGTTCGTAGAAAAGCGGATATTCCATCGGCGATTGCTGTTGCAGGGATATTGATTCTTACATGGGCGCCTTTGCAGATTACAGATGTCGGTTTTATTTTCTCATTTATTGTTGTGATTGGTATTGTCGCGCTATATCCGCTGTTTGATCGGCCGTTGAAACGATTCTGGGAGCCTGATCCGTTTTTGCAATGGACGGGCGGCGGTAACTCCCTGCATGCAGTTGGAGATTCTGTATGGATCCGTCTCAGACGTGTGACGGGACGATACGTTAGTAGTTTGGCAGCCATGTCTATTGCAGCTTGGCTGTCTTCCGCGCCACTGACCATGTATTTCTTCAGTCGGCTGTCTGTCGCGGCATTGATTGCCAATATTTTCGTAATCCCTCTCGCTTTTATGATTGTGCTGACCGGTTGCCTGACGATTGTTTTTGGGACGTGCCTGAGTTGGATGGCTGTAACTTTCAACCATGCCAATCTGATTTTGGTTCATGCCCAGATTGCAATTGTGAGTTTGGCGTCCCGAATTCCCTTCGGAAGCGTAGCGGTTCAAACTCCGCCGATATGGATCGTCTGTGCGTGGTACATGCTGCTGGCAGTTATCGCCATAAGGTTTTATGCGCGTGGTTTATCTGATATCACACACAAAGCATGCTAAACACAGGGATTGGTCTTTGCTGCCCAAAAATGTTATTTGGGACAGCAGTGTTAGAATGTTACTTCTGCGCCGGCCATTATGATGAGGCCTGGTTGATTGAAAGAGGGGAATTCCCTGTACTTTTCATCGAACAGGTTGTCGAGATTCAGCGTCAAGTCGGCGTGTTTTGTGACTGGAATGCGAAGACGCCAGTCTACAGTCATATAATCGTCCATTTTATTGGCGGGATCGTTCTGGGCGTCGCCAAAACGAGCGTCCACATAACGCCAGCGCCAGGAATGTTTCCAGCCGAGGGGACATAGGAAGTCCAATTGTACCGCGACTTTATGAGGCGCCAGATAAGCAGGTTGATTACCCTCGACTGCGGGGTTGGAATCGAATTGTTCATATTCTCCATCCGTGTAAGAATAGTTGGCTGCAATAGAGTATGTCTCGTTAATCTGATAACGGACACCGGCTTCAATGCCGTAGGTGATCATATGTGTTGCGTTGCGGTTGCGGAACACTCCGTCAGTATCCATAATGAAATCAAAAGAATCTTTCATGTCGTTGTAAAACAAAACCGTCTCGATATTCAACTTGTTAGGAACGCGGTGGCGCATGCCGATTTCATAAGCGGTCAGAATTTCCGGATCAAGATCCGGATTACCTTGAAAGGTCATGCCCATGTATTGAATCATGACAAATCGGTCGGACATGCCCGGTGCGCGCCATGCGCGATTAACGGAAGCAAAAATCTCGCTGTTTTTTGTTGCATGCCAGAGCGCGCCGAGGCGAGGGCTCCATGCGTCAGCGTAGTCGTCGTTTGCGTCATTACGGATACCGGCCATGATATTGATTGTTTCGCCGATCAGGATTTCATCCTGTAAATACAGTCCAGTAGTATCGGTTGCTTCATTAATTGGCCCGGCGACTTCTTCTATATCTACGTTTTCCTGGCGGAATTCTCCGCCGATTACAACCCTGTGGCTGTTGCCGACCCAGAAAGATTGTTGTATTTCTCCGGCCAGGGTTTGCTGATCGTATATACCCACACCGGGATATTTCCAGTCGTATTTGTCGCGCGATGCATTTTGATAAGCGCGAACAATCAAGCATGCGTCCATGTTGTCATTCCATTTCAATGTGTAGATGAGCATCTGGTGATTTTTTCTGGATTCGCGGTCTGACTCCTCGTCGGATCCCTTGCCCAGGTAAGCGCCGACATGCAACCGGATTTCAGACGTCGTGTTTAGTACGGTTCCGATATTGAATGTGGTATTGTCGGCGCGCCAGTTGCGATCAGTGCCGTCTTCGTTGTTCAGATAACCGTCCGTTTCGACATGACTGCCGGTAATGAAGTAATTGACGGAACCGAACTTGGCGCCGTGGCTGATTTTGTAATGCTGCGTGTTATAGCTGCCGCCCGAAGCCTCGATTATTGTGATTGGAGTGTCGGTGCCTTTGCGGGTGATGATATTGATGACTCCGCCCATGGCGTTGGAACCGTAAAGTGCGGAAGCCGGGCCATGGATAATTTCAATGCGCTGGATGCTGTCGGCGGGCAGAAGAGCGAATTCCGCGTTGCCTTGATATTCGTCGTTTAGACGACGGCCGTCTACCAGGACGAGGACGCGCTTGCTTTGAAATCCGGGTGTTAAACCGCGCATGTTGAGTTTAATTGGCGAACCGGGAAAGCCGCTGCCCTGCAGGTCAACTCCGACTGCCGTTTTGAACAATTCATCCACTGTGATGATGTTGGACATATTAATGGCGTCCTCGGCAAGAATTTCCACCGAAGCCGGCACGTTGAGCATATTTTGTTCAATGCGGGCGGCAACAACGATCACCTCGTTAAGATCCTTGCTTTCGAATTCTTCGGCGGAAGATAAAGAACTCGCGATGAAGCACGAACTGAAAATGGCGGCAGATGCTACGAAGACAGGTTTCATGAATATCGTTTTAGTTCTAACAGCTTACAACCAGTGTAAGAATTCCTAGCGTCAAACACTGTATTTCAATACATATAACTGACAGGGATATGTGTGTCAAATCTTTATTTGTCCGGCGGCTCGGAGAATTCCCGACAGGATGCTCGGAAAGGAAGTTCCGGGTTTTCTGTCTAAGGTGGTGAAATCGGCAATTCTTAAGAGATGTCTCTGTTGCTGCATTATTGCCTGTTTGCTTTGTGCGCGTGTTACTGGTAGTTTGTATTTTTGAAACAGACGGTTGAGGTATGTTATCAAATGGCTCGATTACGAAAATGGCGTATTGCGATTTTCATGGCGGTGGGCGTGTTTCTCGCCGGGTTGATCATGTTTGTGGCATTAACCTGTTATTTGGCGTCTGGCGCTGAAATGGTGCCCGTGCTGATGTATCATGAATTGGTTGATTCTTCGGAGAAAGAAAGCCGGTATTCGCTCTCGGTTGAAAAATTCAGAGATCATTTGAAGTATTTGAAAAGCGCCGGCTACAGTCCAATTACCGATGGGGATTTGTTGTTCGCACGAAACGGTGGATCAAGCCTTCCGTTCAAACCGGTGATTATTACATTTGACGACGGCAGTTCCGATCATGCGACGCTTGCGATGAATTCTCTTGCGGAGCAAGGATTTCGAGCGGTCTTCTTTATTATTACCGAGCGAATTGGGCAGCCGAACTTTCTCAATCGCGATCAATTGCGAACCATGCATAATGCCGGCATGTCAATTCAGTCGCACGGACATACGCACAGACGTCTTGATCGGATGGCATCGGACAAATTGGCTGACGATCTGCGTCTTTCGATGGAGGCGTTGACGAATCTTCTGGCTACAAATGCCGTGTCGTTGTGCGTTCCCGGCGGCTGGTACAACGAAGATGTTTTGAACTCTGCGCGAACAACCGGGTATCGGCTTGTTTTCACTTCGGATATCGGCATGAACCGAATATACGGGTCGAATCCGATATTGAAGCGGCTGGAAATTCGCGGCGGCACAGATTCCGGCGGTTTCAAGAGGGCGTTAAGCCCTATGGGCATTGCATTCAATGCGCTAATACGACAGATCAAGCTTGTCGGTCACATGTTACGCGGAAATTCTTGAAAGAAATTTTATCCGAACCAACGCCTGATTCTTGGCGTAACAGACTACGCTTACTGTCAAAAAACCGACAGGGTGCGATTATTGGATCTTCTTAATGATGTCAACAAGTTGTTCGGCCAAGTAGCTGGAATACGTTTTTGCGCTTGATTTATTCAGATAGCATCCGTCTATAAAACTTCCGGAATTGATTCCCGGCACGGAACGGCAGTCAATGAATATTCCGCCGGATTCGATGATTGTTGACTCCAGTTTCGGATGAAAATATTCCTGGCGAGGCGCCGGCATTGCGACAAAAACCGTTATAATGCCATGTTTGCGCATCAGCGCCATGAATCGTTCCAGCCGCGTGAAAGTATGATTATTGTTCTGCTCGGCAGTCGTTTGGATTCTTGACAGTCTGTTGATCTCCTGAGCGCCGAATCGGTAATTTGGGATTATCTTGTCCAGAAGACGTTGCCGAACATGATATTGATTGCCGACAACGGACGACGCTCGGGAAAGAAGAAATAAAATTCTTTTGTCCGCATCAGTAATATCGTGACGAAAGACTTCTGTAACATACTGTATTCTGCAGAACCGTCGGCTCAGCAAACGAACATCAATTGGTGACTTATCACTGAGATGTCTGTTAATGGTGAATCCGATCACTACTATATCCGGCACATTCTTTGTATGTTCGAAAAAAGTCTGGAATGTGTAGTGCCAATCAATGATTGAAGTGGCGTCAGGAACCGCTTTCACGGCATTCAGGTTTGATATACCGTGGGTCTTTAGCGACTCTGCCATGGATTGCAGATCAGTATCGCGTCTGGTGTACGAATTACCCAGGAACAGGATGCGGGGGCGCGCGCCGTAGTGCAGTTGTCGGGCCAGGGCCGGTATTTCGCTGATATGACGCAAGTTCAATGAGAGGTTGTTCTCATTCAGTCGAAGGGCGATTTCGGCGCTTAATGCGGCAAGAAGCGTGATGGCAATTACCTTCATTTCCTGCCGGATTAGTTGCCTGGTATTAGAATCTGAAGTAAAGAAATGCATTACTTGTCTCGGGCTGAAAGAGCATGATCATAAGCGTAAAATAACTATAAACTATGACGCGCGGCAGCCAGTGTGTACTGAGAAGTCTTGCGGAATCGTTTTTGTATGCAGACCATGCTTCGAGAAAAAGCATGGGCCCGGCAAAGAAAGCGATCAACGAGATTCCGTAAACTGATAAGGGTGTCGCATGAAGATCGGTTGCCATAAGTCGCAGCATTGTTATGGCGCCGGCCATTGTCGGGGATCGGAAGATAACCCAACCTATACAGACAAGGTGAAACGTAAGAATGACTCGCAGGAAACGTAATAAGAGACCGGAACTGTTTTTATTTCTGAACGGCCTGGTGACGATGAGAAGTATCCCATGATACAGGCCCCATACCGCAAATGTCCAGTTGGCACCGTGCCACAAACCGCCGAGCAGCATTGTAAGCACAAGGTTTCGACAGGTTGCAAAGCGACCCTTTCTGTTTCCGCCGAGCGGTATGTAGAGATAATCCCTGAGCCATGTGGAGAGGCTTATGTGCCATCTGCGCCAGAAATTGTCGGGCGATGTGGCAAAATATGGTGTTTGAAAATTTGTCATTAGATCAAATCCGAGCCATTTAGCGGTGCCGCATGCTATGGCCGAGTAGCCCGCGAAATCGCCGTATATTTGAAATGCGAACGCATATGTTCCCATCCAGCAATCAGCGCCGCGCAATTCGGAAACGGATGAGAATATGGTATTGACGATTGGCGCCATGTTATCGGCTACGACGATTTTCATAAACAGGCCGGTAATGATCAAGTAGAGTCCTGTTGCAAAGTCGTGTCCGTTGCAGTGACGAGGTTGTTTAATTTGCGGGAGTAGCCGTGACGATCGTTCAATAGGGCCGGCCACGAGTTGAGGGAAGAAACTGACGTACAGCGCGAAATCAAACAAGTTGCGCTCAACTTGCATTTTTCCTTTGAAGACATCAATTGTATAACTCATTGTCTGAAAGGTGTAAAAGGATATGCCCAATGGCAGAATAATGTTCAAAGATGGTTGCGATACATGTAATCCTGACACATTGAACAATTGTGTCAGTTGTGCGGCAAAGAAACCGTAGTATTTAAAAATGCCAAGAATGGACAGATTCACGCACACCGAAATCAGGCAAAAAATCTTTCGCCGTTTGGTATTTCCTGTGCTCGATATTCCAATAGCGGCCAGATAATCCACGAGAGTGGAGATAGCGATCAGCGACAGGAAGCGCCAATCCCACCAGGCATAGAAGATACAGCTTGCAACAAGGAGCATTCGATTCTGGCCGCGATGTGGAAGCACATGCGCCAAAACGAGTACGATTGCAAAAAAAATCCAGAAAATCCAACTGTTAAACAACATGAGGGCTATTGCTCGGAATGCGCCTGATTGTTATGCATTATCGCCGATTCTTGTGTTTCCCGGAATGATAGTTATCTGTCCGCTGTCGAGCAACAAGAATATGGTTTGGTTGGCGTATTGACTTGTTTTGCAATCGGTTTGTATGCGGTTTTCGCATGAGGCAAAAACATTGGACATAATGATGTCAACATGGAAAGATAAACAACCTTGCGGCGAACCTAATAAGTACGCAATAACTTGCGGGAGGCACAGATGTTTAAAGCACATTGTCAAGATGGGCAAATTCGGCTCGTTCTGTTTTTTGTCTTCTTGTCGCTGTCGTTAATGACGAGTCCGATTCTACGCGCCGCGACAGAGAACACTGAAACCAACAAAGTGTCGGAAGAGGAAAGGGCGCGAGCCTACGACAGCATGGAGCTGCTCACTGAGGTTATGCTTCATGTAAAGAAGCAATACGTTGAAGATAAACGTTATGAAGAAATCATCCAGGGAGCGCTTGACGGTATGTTGAGGTCTCTTGATGTTCACAGCGCCTTCTTGAACTCGGAAGCCTTCGCGGAAATGAAGGAAGATACCGCCGGCAAATTCAGCGGCATAGGCATTCAGATAGGCATAAGGGATGGGATCCTGACGATTATAGCGCCAATAGAAGATACTCCGGGTTATCGAGCCGGTCTGCAGTCCGGCGATAGAATAATGCAGATAGACGGAGCGAAAACAATTGGTATTACATTGCGCGACGCAGTGAAGAAATTGAGAGGCGAAAAAGGGACAAAAGTCGTCATAACAATAGATCGTCCCGGTCTAAACAAGCTGGAAGATATCGAAATAACTCGGGACGACATTGATGTTCCAAGTGTAAAGGGCGCCAGAATACTGATTGATGGCATCGGCTATGTCAGGATCACGCAGTTTGCGCAGCCGACCGCTCAGCTTCTTCAAACCGCGCTTGACGATTTGATCGGCCGTAATATGAATGCGCTGGTTCTTGATCTGCGCAGTAATCCGGGCGGATTGCTCCAATCGTCCATAGAAGTTGCTGAAAAATTTCTTGAGAAGGGTTCTTTGATTGTATCCACCAAAGGTCGCGAAGGTGTTCATAACAGGCTCGACAGCAAGGCCGACGGTAATTTTCATTATACGGATTTTCCGATGGTTGTATTAGTGGACGGAGGAAGCGCAAGCGCGTCGGAGATTGTTGCCGGCGCTTTACAGGATCACAGACGCGCTGTTGTGATTGGGACAACCACGTTTGGGAAAGGATCTGTCCAGAGCGTTATTCCGTTAACGCACAGCAAAGATTCGGCAATACGTCTCACTATTGCTCTTTATTACACGCCAAACGGACGTCAGATACATGATAAAGGTATTGAGCCTGATATACCGGTTTATGTTTCGCCTGATGAGTGGATGCGTGTGCGTATGCGAAGGTCTCAGATTGAAAATCCTGAACTCTACAGTGATGAAGAGAAGAAGGAATACCAGGATGTTGTTGATGCGCAACTTCAACGGGCGCTTGATCTTCTGCAAGCCATCAAAGTATTTCGGCGTTAGCGTTCTATACGGGTAATTGTGCTACGGACGATGCTGTCATTCTGAACACAAAAATGTGTTATCCAACTTGGCGTGTGTTGGTTATTTCTGTCATGAACATTTTGGGTATTGAAACTTCATGCGATGAGACATCTGCAGCGGTTGTGTCGGGCGGTCGGCAAGTTTTATCAAGTGTTGTGCGGAGCCAGGTTGAACTGCACGGAGCGTACGGGGGCGTCGTTCCGGAGATTGCTGCCCGTAGCCATGTTGAGGCGCTTCCTTCCGTAATTGAAAAAGCCGTTAAAGATTCGAACGTCGGATGGGATGGTATTGACGCCGTGTCTGTGACGTATGGGCCGGGCTTGGCGAGTTCTTTGCTTGTTGGTTTGTCGGCGGCTAAAGCGCTTTCAATGAGGTTGCGCAAGCCGTTTTGCGCAATCAATCATATCGAAGCGCATATATATTCGGTGTTTCTCGGAGAGAACGCTCCTCAATTTGAATCGGTATGTCCGTTCATATCTCTTGTTGTTTCGGGCGGACATACCAGCTTGCACCGCGTGGATGGGGTGGGGCGATACACATTACTTGGACAGACCATGGATGATGCGGCGGGTGAGGCATTTGACAAAGGCGCCAATCTGCTTGGTCTCGGGTATCCGGGCGGTCCGGCGATAGACAAAGCTGGAGCAAACGGAAAAACGGATTTTGTTCGTTTTCCGATAGGTCGGCAAAAATGCAGTAATAAGGTGTTCGCTGGCTTGGACCCGAAGTTGTGTTTCAGTTTCAGCGGTTTGAAGACTGCGCTTCGTTACTATCTGGACAGGAATCCTACAGGCGGGGACAAGGCGAACATAGCTTCGATTGCTGCAAGCTATCAGGAAGCTATTGTTGACGCCTTGCTTGCAAGGTGCAGGACAGCAATACGTAAAAAGGCGTGTCTTTCCGTTTCCGGCGGCGTTTCATTGAACAGCAGGCTCCGCGTTCGTCTTCAGGAGTTGGCGGAAGAACTTCGAATCAGACTTCTACTGGCTGAACCCAAATATTGCGCGGACAATGCCGCTATGGTTGCCGGTTTGGCCGGAGCGGGCGGCGGCATATGGGGCGATGAGGCCATGAATCTTGATGTTGAGCCGAGTCTGTCGCTTGGGTTTCTCGCAGATAGTTTGAATGCTTGACCAGCATGTTGGCTTGTGTAAAGTAATGTACCGGTGTGAAGCGTATTTTATACTGAAGCGAAACGCCTACCCGCACGGACTGTAAAGACGTAATCGGGATTGGTCACACTGGTTGATGAACTTCTATGTATACATCCTTTATTCGGAATCGCTTGGTCGTTACTACACTGGTTTCTCAAAACACCACTGGAAACGGCAGAGGCAGCATCGGCCGCTTGACCGCGCCCAGGTGTATTTAGCAGAACGAAGCTTGGAGCGGGTGACGGGAATCGAACCCGTGTGACCAGCTTGGAAGGCTGGAGCTTTACCACTAAGCAACACCCGCCTATGTTCTACTTGAGCTACGGCGGACAGACCCGCCAAGACAAGGAATACCGGCACATCAATTGCAAACACTTATGATGCCGCTAACGCTGCCCTGCGTCAAGTCGGTAGATGGCGATCTTGTATGAATCACCTAGCTCCCAGAGCTTTAATCCGATGCACGTCGGTTGTTGTGCTGAGGCTGGCAGCGTGCGCTGCCAGTCGGTGACCAGCGGCGGAGTCGCAGGCTGTTGTGGGTCTGCCTCCATTGTCTGGGTCTGAATCTGACCCTAAAAGTGGGCACGGCAACTAAGCGATTTGTTGTAATTTAACATATTGGTTTTCGAAGGCCTTGCCCGTTTGCCGCAACCGGTTATTATGACTTTCCTTGTATTTGATTTACGCTAACACTTTTTTATTCGCCCTTTTTTTGTGGCATGGCTCAAATTAATCAAGTTTATGAATAGATTGGGCTATAATCATAACTGCTTTAGCCAGTTTTGGCACAATTGTTGCAGCTTTGCCTTCGAGAAATATGTCGGTGATCGTAGGAGTGTAATTCGATGGGGCTACGTTGATTTCAATAATCTTTTTGTCATTTTTTTTTGCTTCGTATGGAATGAGTGAAGCGGGCATAATTTCGCCGGTTGTGCCGATTATGATAAATACATCCGCAAGTAAAGCTTCACGAAAAGAGTTGGCATTTACAGGTTCAGGGATTGGCTCGCCAAAAAAAACAAAATTTGGTTTAAGAACACTACCGCAAACGGGACATCGCGGGGGCAAATTGGCTAAGAATATATCTTTGGTATTATAATGCTTCAAACAGCTGCGGCAAACCAGCTCCCTGGAATTTCCATGAAATTCGTACACTGCAGTGCTTCCTGCCTCTTGATGCAAGTTGTCAATGTTCTGGGTAATAATTGAGTGCAGATATCCCGCTTGTTCCAGAGAGTGCAGCGAATAATGTGCTTCGTTAGGACGAGCTGCACCGAAAAAATCGTAAAAAATCTCTTTAATCAACGGCCATGATTCATTGGGGTTATGATTAAATTGATCTATATCAAGACAAACAGGATCATATTTACTCCACAACCCATCTTTTCCCCTAAAAGGAGGTATTCCGCTTTCTACAGATATCCCTGCGCCTGTAAAAGCAACGGTACGTGATGACCGAAATATCAGTTCCGCAGCCTTCTTCAATTTTCCATCTTGATTGCTCATTATCCAATGTTTTCTGCAAGGCATCTTCAATATTTCCCCGTGCAAACACGAGTTTCATTCCCTTTTCTTCCAATCTTTTTATTCCTTTCTTTCCGATTGATGTTGATACGATTATTTCGCAATCACTGATGAGGGCATAAACGTCCAACGTTTTTTGGTGCTGAAGTGTCGTTTCGTAGGCATTAGCCCTTTTTTCAAGCAAGGTAAATGTATCGCCAGCTATGGTTTCGTATATATAAAAAAATTTGGCCATACCCAGCATTTTAGGGAAAAGAGTTTTCCCATCATTCGTAGGAACTGCTATTCGACGCGGCATACCTCCAGCTCCTATTTCTTTTTCAGCGCACGCAATAACCGTACGTATTTCATCACATAGTAATGCTCGACAAAATCGTCAAAACCGTGTTTGCTCAGTAAGCTTTTCCAATCTCTCCGAATAAAATCGAACGCATATTTACATTCAATTGTTTTAAATATCAAACGATGAAGCCAGTGTATTGCATTAATATCGAATTCGGAAAAATCGAGTATAAAAAAGCTTCCGCCCGGTTTTAAATGATTATAGGCGTTTTGAATAACGACGTGCCGTACTTCGTTAGGAAACCCATGAATAACAAAAGAAATAAAAACCTTGTCAAAGGATCTCGACAGTTCAAACGGTATATCGATACGCTGCTGTAGAAACTCAACCTGTCTTATGTTTCTAAAGCGACGCGTGAACTGGCTTTTCATTAACTCCGAGATGTCAAGCCCTGTAATGCTACCATTTTTATTGAGATAGCGGTGTATCAGTTCCGCATTACGTCCGGTTCCACATCCTAAGTCCATTATGGCATCATCGGGCTGTATGTTCATATCCGCAATGACCCTCTTAATGAAAATTCCATAAAAACCCAGGGAGGTGATATCCATTACATTGTCATAATTATTCGAGATAAAATGCGATAATTCAACATGAGAATCGGGGTATATTTTCATCTTGGTCATAACATTAACATGAGCCGATTCTGGGCGCGCAGTGCCAGAATCTGCTCATGGATTGGTTGCCTCCTATACTTTTTGTAATTCTTTTTCAATCCATTCCGAAATTAATATCTTCATAAGTAATTGATAAGGAACATTTTTTTATTAGCCAAGAGTTTAAGCTCTTCGATTATTATTGCAGGCAATCTTATTGAAGCATCTTTTACCGAAAGTCTCAAAT
>JAFGTH010000268.1 GCA_016934225.1 Lentisphaerota bacterium
CATAATATTCTGTATCGTAAATATTTGAGTGTATAACATGTTTTTTTTAAGGATAAAGCAATCATTAATTTCAATAAGAAACAATTTGGAAAGTGGAAAGAATGATCAAATTCAACCCGAATCCAGATTGGCTGCATGGCTGTTTCCGGGTGCTTGAATAAATGCATGTCCCGGTTACGACCAGGCCTTTCTACGCTCATTCTTGCTTAGGGACATCACACAAGGAGAAAATGTCTTGGGAAGTTTGCCGGCAGGGCTATAATACCGAGTAACAGTCAGTATAAGAGTGTCAGAAGACTTAATATCTGGAAAGGGTTTGAATCAAACAAGAACGTTCCAACCCCGTTGAGAATATTGTGACTGTTTCAAGCGTTCGTTCCGATTTGTGCGATGGCTTCCTTAAGAATGGCAGCGGAAGCCGCGAGGGCCGTCATTTCGGGCTTCGGAAGCTTGCTCACGATGATCTGCTCGACTCCATTGTTCGACACGATGCAAGGGACACTCAGGCAGACATCCTGAAGCCCGAATTCGCCTTCAAGTCTCGTCGAAACCGTCAGTACGCTTTTTTCTCCACGAAGAATTGCTCTCGCGATGCGCACCAATGCCATACCAATCGCGAAGCAGGTGGCTCCTTTGTAACCGATGATATGGTACGCAGAGTCTCTTACCTGCCGCTCAATGTCTTTACGTTTCGCCCACCAGTCTTTGCACCTGCCGCACACCGGACAGAAGTCGTCCATTTGCATTCCGGCAATATGAGCTAGGGACCATGCCGCGAATTCAGAATCGCCATGTTCGCCCAGGATATACGCATGCACGTTGTGGACATCAACGCTACAGTTCGCACTCAGGGTGTGTCGGAGACGAGCGCTATCCAGAACTGTGCCCGACCCGAATACTCGGCCCCTTTCGCCCCCAATGCGTTGGATGGCAACATGGGTCATCACGTCTACTGGGTTAGTGACAATGAGGATTACGCCGCGCGAGTTTTGGTTGATGACTTCGTCCACGATGTTCCGAACGATCGCAGCGTTTTTCTGGAGAAGCTGCAACCGCGTTTCACCGGGTCGTTGAGGTACCCCTGCCGTGATCACGATCAATTGAGCGTCACTGTAGTCCGAAGCGGAACCCTGACGAATGGCTACGGCTGGAAAGAATGGTTGTCCATGAGCAAGATCCAGCACTTGTCCACGAGCAAGATCTTCATTCTTGTCGATGAGTGCAATTTCATCGGCTATCCCGCTTTGCGCGAGGGCGTAGCCAAATGTCGAACCCACGGCTCCCGCGCCAACTATAGCGACTTTCCTTTGAATCCCAGATGTCATATTAATCTCTCCTTGCTTAAAACAGGGCTGCGTCGGAACGGTGGTCTGAGGAGAGTTTGCTCTCCAGATGGTTGTTCAGTCAAGCCGCTTGAAACGAGTTCGGACAATTTCCGTCAACTTGCTTCAGTTTGCCAAAACGTCGGCATTGCGGTTTTCTTTGCGACTTGATTTTTTATAATGGTTCAGACGAATTCTGCGGCGACAAAGTCGGCGAAACGGCATCCTTTTGCGGTTAATCTCCACTTGGCATCCTGAAAAACTATCAGGTTATCGGCTGTCAGGCGTTGCAAAACGGCGTCCAGCGTTCCTTCGGATGCGTGTGGGGATTTTCGAAGTGTTTCGTCGGGAACTCCTTCGTTGAGTCGAAATTGAAATATGAGTCTTTCAAGTGCGTCAGATCGAGGGGATAAAGTTTCGAATGTACTGGGCGGCTTATTTCCGTGTTCCAGGCTGTTGCAGTAGGAATTAATGTCTGGCGCATTAGTCCAACGTGATAAACCGATTCGCGATGACGCCGCCGGTCCGAGCCCGAAATAATCCATTCCTCGCCAACAGGCAATGTTATGCATGCATTCGTATCCGGGTTGCGCATAATTGGATATTTCGTATTGAGAATAACCGGCTGACTGCAAAACTGATTTTGCTCGATTTGTTGCGGCGAGTTGTTCGTTGTCCGTCGGCATTGCCGTTTTATTCCCGGCTATGGATTTTGCCATGATTGTGCCGGGTTCAATGGTAAGGGTGTAGACGGAGACATGATTGGGATGCAGTTGTATAGCGGAATCAAGAGTTTTTTGCCATAAGTCCATATTTATTCCTGGAATACTTGATATCAGGTCCAAGCCAATGTTCTTGATGCCTGCGTCACGTACAATGCGGATGCATTGTTCTATGTGGCGAACAGTATGTCTTCGACCGATCCGAACCAATGTCGAATTATCGAATGATTGCGCGCCTATGCTGATTCTATTAACACCTGCGCGCTGCATGGCCGCCATTTTTTGTTCGTCGAGAGTGCCGGGGTTGATTTCCACGGTAAATTCGACCAGACGGCGAAACGAAATTCGCTCGCGGAGGGAGTTGAGTATTGTGGTGAAGCATGACGCAGACAGTATTGATGGTGTTCCGCCGCCGATATAGATTGTGCATGGTTCGAACGAAAATGTTTTGCTGTAGATATCCAGCTCGCGGATGAGGCAGCGGGTGTATTGTTCCGCGCGG
>JAFGTH010000269.1 GCA_016934225.1 Lentisphaerota bacterium
ATCCCGATCTGGCCATGTTCGATCGCTTTCAAAAATGGGCCAATGGCAATATAAAAATTCTTACTGTCGCGCCGGAACGCCCAGGCGCAATGGAATTGATCAAACATGCTGTGACAAACGGCGTGATGGTGTCCATGGGACACCATCTGGCAACCGATGATGATCTGGAACGCGCAGTGGCGGCCGGCGCTTCGCTGTGCACACACTTCGGCAACGGAATACCCAATGAGATCAATCGCCACAACAATCCGCTATGGTGGTTGTTGGCATGTGACAGAATATCCGGAATGTTCATCACCGATGGACACCATCTGCCGGCCGATCTCATCAAAGTCGCTTTGCGAAGCAAGGGAATAGACAGATTTATCGTGACCAGCGATGCTTCACCGTTGGCAGGCATGCCGCCGGGTAAATACACGATTTTTAAGGAATTGCCGACTGTCGTGGATGACACCGGCTTGATTTATTCCGAGAAAACCATGAGCCTGGCCGGCTCTCATTCCACTATAATGGAATGCATGAATTATCTGGCAAGCCTTGATCTTCTCTCCGAAAATGACTTGATCAAAGCCGGAATAATAAACCCGCTCAGGGCGATCGGCATGAAGCCGGACGCTGTTTCCAAATTGCAGGGACCGGCAATTAAATTTTCCAATGGCCGGTTTGTGTTTGATACATCGTTTTGACCGTCAGATATTAACGACCGTTCCGGCCAAATCGCCTCCAAGTCGTCCACAAAGTCTTTATTCTCCGCTTGAATCGAAAGACGGTTTGTGTTTGATTGTTCAGGAAGTCAATCAAACACAAACAGGATCAGATGACTATTGAGACAATAACAAACGTCGGATCAAAAGCCCAAATCATCCCGGAATACGGCGCCAATCTTGTGTCTTTCCAGGTTGACGGCATAGAATTTATTCATTGGAACGGTCACCCACCGAAAGACGACGAAGACTGGTCCGGCGCCTTTAATATGTTCCCGACACCATGCAGATTAGCGAATTGTTCCTATAGTTTTGAAGGCAAACATATTACGCAAAAAAAACACAACCAGGACGTTTTTATTCACGGCCTTGTCAGGGATGAGTTAATGCAATACAAAAATAACGGCAGTAGCATTGTATCATGGTTGAACATTACACCCGGACATCCCGTATACGAAGGCTTCCCTTTCAAATGCATGTTTACTCTTACACATACTCTCGATGAATACAGCCTGACGGTTGGATTTAAAGTCGAGAATCGGGATAAATGTAATATTCCGTTCGGTTACGGTTTGCATCCGTTTTGGCAAATATACGGCGAACGCAAGGACATATCCATTCGCATTCCGTGCGACAAGTTTCTTGATCTCGATAATCTTGTTCCAACCGGCGGTTCGACATCAGTGAAAGGCACAGATTACGATTTAAGAACTTTGCGCAATATAAACAATCTTTTTGTGGATAATGTTTATTGCTCACGACAACCCGGCGATACGGCGGAAATTCATTTCGCATCCATACAAAAAAAGCTGATTATCGCCGCTAGTGACAATTTTCGGCATATTGTCGTATTCATTCCACACGAAACAAAATATTTTTGCGTGGAAAACCTGACCACATGCCCCAATGCTCCCAATCTTGTCAACGCCGGACACGGCGATGTCGCCACAATGCTGGTTGTCGCTCCAGGACAAACAATTGATGGATGGATCAAATATAAAATAGAGACAATCTGAATTCTAACCAAGGAATTAACATGTACATTACATTACTCAAAGGCAAAATACACCGCGCAACAATCACGGAGTCCGATATTGATTATGAAGGCAGTCTTAAAATAGATCCGGATATTATGGACATGGTCAAAATCCGCCCTTACGAAAAGATTCTTGTAGCCAATATCAATAACGGCGAGCGATTCGAAACATATGCAATTCCCGGGAAACGCGGTTCAAAAGTAATTGGCCTTAACGGAGCCACCACTCACAAAGGATCCATAGGCGACCGAGTTATCGTCTTTGCGTTTTGCCAGGTTTCGGAAGACGAAGCCGCCGGCCACTCGCCGCTTGTCCTCGTTCTGGATGAGAATAATGAACAAATCGGCGATTTGCGAAGGCTTTAACAGGCCGATCGCCTCCCGAATGCAATTTCGGCGAACAGATCGGTAAGACAAAAGCACTATTGCACCAACACTTAGAAAATACGGCCGACGAAAAAAGAACCGGCAATGGCTACATGTTTTGCTTTCCATTCGATAATCTTGTCGGGTACAGTAACCCCCGCTTTATGAAGCACCCGTAGCTCAATTGGACAGAGCATCTGGCTTCGGACCAGAGGGTTGGGGGTTCGAATCCCTCCGGGTGCGCCATGTATGCCGACAATAAACAGCAGGGGCACAAGAATCCGACTGAATCGCCTGCGCCGATACAATAACTTTCCGCAAACAATTACACTTGATCTCCGACATCATCTTTACGGACAGGAACATCAGGCGCATGTCGCACAATGCGCCCTCTTACGAGATATATTACGTCTTCGGCAATATTGGTTGCATGATCGGCAACCCGCTCAAGATGCCTGGATACGGATAACAAATGGATGAACGCATCAAGATGCTGCGGGTATTCCCGTATGGCGCTTTTCACTTGCTCATACATTGCGCGATTTATGGCATCAACTTCATCGTCGGCTTTACAAACTTGAATGGCTTTGGGCACATCACTGTTTACAAGAGCATCAAGGCTTTGCCTGAGCATCCTGGTCGCTTTTTCGGCCATTTTGTCAAAGTCAAATGGAATCGGCGCCGGAGGCATTCCGTTAAGAAATACAGCCCGTTCCGCAATGTTTACAGCAAGATCACCGACACGTTCCAAATCGTTGTTCACTTTGAGCATTGCAACTATGAAACGCAAATCTATTGCTACGGGTTGGTGCAATGCTAAAAGCTTCAGACACTCTTCCTCGACAGCCACTTCCGCTTGATCAATCTCCGTATCGTTTTCCACGGCTTGTAAAGCCATGGATTTATTACGGTCCTGCACCGCTTTTACCACCAACGTCAGATTGTTTTCTACCATCGCAACGAGCGAGAAAATCTGTTTTTTGAGTTGTTCCAGTTCATGAATCAAATGAGTGGTCATAAATCATGGCTCCTTTCATTAACCAAAACGGCCTGTAATGTAATCTTCGGTATGTTTTTCAGATGGGTTTGTAAAAAGGCGGCTGGTGTCCCCATATTCAATAAGGCGACCTTCGTACAGGAAAACTGTAAAGTCGGAAACACGCGCGGCTTGCTGCATATTGTGCGTCACAATGATAATGGTATATTCCCCTCTCAGTTCGCCGATCAAGTCCTCAATATGCGATGTGGCCTTAGGATCCAGCGCGGAGGTAGGTTCGTCCATCAGAAGAATATCCGGTTCGACCGCCAAAGCTCTGGCAATGCACAGTCGTTGCTGCTGGCCGCCCGACAAACTCAACGCATTCTTGCTCAACCGATCTTTGACTTCTTCCCACAACGCTGCCTGGCGCAAACTTTTCTCGACAACATCGGCAAGTTCGGCGCGGCTCCGTGTTCCGTGTAATCTTGGTCCATACGCAATGTTGTCAAAAATCGATTTTGGAAAAGGGTTCGGTTTTTGAAAAACCATTCCTACTCTTTTTCGCAACACCGCAACATCAATGCGTTTTCCATATACATCGCGCCCGTCAAATAGCAGCTTGCCTGTTGTCCTGCACCCGGAAATAAGATCGTTCATACGATTAATGGCGCGTAACATCGTGCTTTTGCCGCAACCACTGGGACCTATGATCGCAGTTACATGTTGTCGCCAGATATCAAGCGTAACTTTTTGTACGGCTTCGTGATCGTGATAAAAAATGGAAAAATCCACGGCGCAAACATGCGCGGTTTTTGTGCCCGTAATATTACTGTGCGGAGGTTTGGCAAAATCAATGCCGCGCACTCCGATTGCCCGACCGCGATCAGCTCTTGTTTCAGAGTATAATCGAGAGCTTGCCTCAAATTTCATGGCGTTGTCTATCCTCTCAGTTTTTTTGCAATGTGTGCCCTTAAGGCAATCGCAAAACCGTTCAACAGAAGCACAACTGTAACCAGCACGGCCACCATGCCGAATTGCACATGCCGAATTTCGTTTACGGCCTCGTGCTCTGTGCAAAGGTTATAAATGTTCCACGAAAGGGCTGATGTGGGCTGGTTCCATACGGCAAAGGGATTTAAACTAAGTGTCGCCGCGACACTGGCAGCTGCCGTAAAAATAATGGGCGCGGTTTCTCCGGCCGCCCGGCCCATGCTGATGACAGTGCCGGTAAGAATGCCCGGCAAAGCAGCAGGAAGAATTACAGTCACAATGGTATGCCACCGGCCCGCTCCCAAACCCAAGGCGGCTTCCCGATATGTCTGCGGTACGGCCCGAATAGCCTCTTCGGCAGCTCGTATAATCGTCGGAAGAATTACAAGCGCTAACGTCAAGGCTCCGGCTAAAACCCCCTTGGGCATATGGCACACGTTAAGAAAGAATGCCAACCCGAACATTCCAAACACAATGCTTGGAACACCGGCAAGCGTGCTGACGCATGTCCGTAGAAATGTAACAACTTTGCCCGCCTTGGCATATTCGGTGAAATAGATTGCCGCAATAATCCCTATCGGTACTGCAAACACGATCGCACCAATCGTAAGGTACAATGTCCCAATAACTTCAGGCCTAATTCCGCCGAAAATGTGAATGTCGAGCGGCTCGTCCGCTAAAAATCCCCAATAAAATGTCTGTTTGGGACGCAGCATCTCTTCAGCATGCGCAACGACATAATCGAACAACGGCTCGATTTCCGTACCGCGAAATATGTCTACCCTCGGTTTCAGTATTTTGCGCCCCATATCGCCGCCACTGTAATCCCATTGCTCAATATAAAGCAGCTCGCGCAATTTCACTTGAGCACGATCCCAGCGTGTAGCGCCATATTGCCTGCGAGGCAGCGCCGGAATAATGGCACCCGGCGCTGGACCGAACAGTTCGTCAATGCGCGCCTTGAGCTCTACAAAACCAGACGCCTTTGCTTCAACACGCTCCAGAGTCTTATGAATCAGATTGATTTCCGTCTGTATGATTTCCGAATCAACATGACCACGCAAACGCCGGAGAAGTTTTCTGGTTATGTCGATTTTTCCGAAAAAAGACGCGTCTTCATCCATATTTCGAAGTCGGCGTTGCGCCAGGCGACCAATGGAGTCATCACGTTGTGACAACAATTCCAGTGTCGGACGTAGTGTGGTCAACTCAACAATTAAATCAGATTCAAAACGCGCCATCATTTCGTAGACCGGCTGCCTGGCGGCACGTACGGCCTCCATTTCGGATTTCAGCGAGTCGGCATCGCCGCGCTCAAAACGTTCCATCAACAAGCGCCGATGCTCAACTGTGGCTTTAAACACAAAAGCTCCGGCGCCGCGCGTAAAGATAGGCATGAGAATAATCAGTAAAACCGCCATCATAATGGTAATTGAAAAAATGCCTACACTGGAAAATGAACGATCGAGTAGTTTGCGCGTGGTCATTCTCATATTAAACCTCGCCTGCAAGCCTCTTGCGCTGCCGCATGACTATCCACTCGGATACCAAGTTGCATATAAAACAG
>JAFGTH010000270.1 GCA_016934225.1 Lentisphaerota bacterium
CGTGAACAATGTCAACAAAATCATAGCCCCGGAAATAGTCGGATACGAAGCTCTTGATCAAGTCGGCATTGACACCGCAATGATCAAGCTTGACGGCACCAACACCAAGAAGAAACTTGGCGCAAATGCAATGTTGGCCGTTTCACTTGCGACAGCAAAAGCCGCCGCCGAATATTCAGCGCTACCCCTCTTCAGATATATAGGAGGAACAAACGCAAAAGTGCTGCCTGTTCCAATGATGAACGTCTTGAACGGCGGAGCACATTCGGATGCGCCTGTTGACATCCAGGAATTCATGATCATGCCCAAAGGCGCATCCACTTTCGCAGAGGCGCTAAGAATGGGCGCCGAGGTTTTTCATGCGCTCAAATCCGTGCTAAAAGGACTAGGAATGAGTACTGCGGTCGGCGATGAGGGCGGATTCGCGCCGGAATTGAAGAGTAACGAACAGGCGCTTCAGGTTCTCATGAAAGCCATTACCACCGCCGGTTATAAACCCGGCAAAGATGTCTTCATTGCCTTGGACCCTGCCGCCAGCGAGTTCTACGAAAAATCCACTAAACGTTATGTGTTCAAAAAAAGCGATAAGTCCCGCCGCACATCCGAAGAAATGGCCGACTTCTACGCAAATTGGGTTAAAAAATATCCGATTATCAGCATCGAAGACGGCCTTGCTGAAAATGATTGGACCGGATGGAAGAAACTTACCGACAAGCTCGGCGACAAAATTCAGATCGTCGGCGACGATCTGTTCGTGACTAATACAAAATTCCTTGCGAAGGGCATAAAAATGGGAGTGGCAAACTCGATCCTGATAAAGGTCAACCAGATCGGAACCCTCACAGAAACGCTCGAAGCTATACAGATGGCGAACCGCGCCGGTTATACCTCAGTGGTAAGTCATCGCTCAGGAGAAACGGAAGACACAACTATCGCCGATATTTCCGTTGCAACAAATGCCGGCCAAATTAAAACCGGATCCCTGTGTCGAACAGATCGTATCTGCAAATACAACCAATTGCTTCGAATAGAAGAAATACTTGGCGAGGACGCAACGTACGGCGGTATCATATAAAACCGCCGCTAATGCGCGACGGCACGCAACGCCCGGCGTTCATGCGCTCGGCGCCAACGGATGATTTGTGATGAATCATTGGGTCGCACTATATCGTTTGGCTTGGACACTGTTGATTATTCTGATTATCATTGGTTTAATCTGCATATTTCTGCCGAAATGCAACCAGCTCCGAGAACTGCAAGACAAAAAAGGCGTAATCGCCGAAGATAATCGCGCTATAGAAATCGAGACCAATGAGTTGAGAACCAAACAGGAAAAATTTAATTCCAACCCTGCGGTCGTCGAGAGAACCGCCCGTGAAATTGGAATGGTAAAACCGGACGAGATTGTATTTAAATTCACCAATAGGCAGTCAGTAGCAACTGAGGCTCCTCAATGAACAAACAAATACTTACCGTATGCATTAACATGTGCCTGCTCGTCATGATAACGCTGTCGTTCGGGTGCATAGAGGCCGAACAAATACTAACGCTCGCCAAAGACGGCTCAGGCACATACGAACTGTCGTACACAATACCGGAACAAACCATCACACAAATGAAGGGCGTCGCGCAACTCGAACGCGATATATCTATAGCTGCAAGCAACGAAAAACATCGAGAAAATTCATATGACTACACACAACTTGTGCTTGATCCATCGGAGAATAAGATCAGATCGGCAATAGCAAAATATGCGGAATTCGGACTCAGCATTGAGCAACTCCGGATTCAGGTAAAAAATGCGCAACACGAAGTGTTGTTAAAAGTTAACTTCAATGATATCGCAAAACTCGCAGAAACCGACTTTTTTGCGGTACACGGATTTTCTCTCCAGAAAGACCAAAACGGCAGATATATACTCTCGCGGCCCGGCATAGGCAATCAATTCCAGCCTAAAGAACTGACTCCCGAAACTATAAGAACACTGACACCTATACTGCGCGGTTTCAAAATTTTAACTCGTATTTACACACCAGGCGCCATCATAAGAGCAAACTCCCATCGCGTCGGACGCTACTCCGCGACTTGGAACTTCGATTTTGACATAGACCCGAACGCCATGCTCAATTTTCAGAAACAAACTATTCGCATCCTGTTCGACGGTAAAGATATCTCTCTGCCGGAAATCAAGGGCCCGTCCTCTTGATTAACCTTTCTAATTTTTCCCGCGCGCGCGCCAAAGCTATGGCCCGGTGAGAAATGGCGTTTTTTTCTGCCGAAGTCATCTCGCCAAATGTGCTTTTGTAACCGTCCGGAATGAATAGAGGATCATACCCGAACCCACCTTTGCCGCGCGGCTCATTAGTTATGCGCCCGCGACACTCGCCTTCAATCACAACACATTTCCCTGAAGGATCCGCTATTGCCAACACACATATGAACCGCGCCGTCCTGTTCCTTGTAGAGCCAAGTTCGGCCAGAAGTTTTCGGTTGTTGGCCGCACAATCAACCGGCTCGCCGGCATATCGAGCAGAAAGAACACCCGGAGCGCCACCAAGCACATCTACGCAAAGACCTGAATCGTCAGCCAATGTCCAATAGCCTGTTGCCTTTGCCAGAGTCGCGGCTTTTTTGACTGCGTTTGCCTCAAACGTCGCTCCATCCTCAATTACTTCCCAATTGCCGCCGATACTGTCCTGCCCAACCAGATCAACACCAGGCGCCGCAAGTATCTGACGCACTTCCCTAAGTTTGTTTTGATTGCCGGTTGCAATAAGAAGTTTCATTCGCAGACACCTCAATTCACCTTCACATATAATGGCGTATTTGTCCATTATTCACGGCCAACAACGGAAAAATCGCCACAGTGATTTAACCTGAATCAGGCAATTCGGAAAATTTTGGACAAAATCACATGATTTACCGCATTGTCATTCGATAAGACACACTGTTTGTTTGCTTGATCCATTATGAAGCTTCGCGCACAATCCGCAATGTGTGAAAGGATTATGAATGACATCACAAGGCAATAGAAGAATCTTTTTCATCGCCCTGCTGTCGGTTCTGGCTGTTCACAGCATCAGTATGCTTATGTGGCTTAATCTGTTGTCAATCTACCAGAACGTGTATTTCTATGAGAGTCAATATCTGCCTCCGCTGGTTCTGTGGACATTGAGCCCTACTCCTCACATGATCGCAGCGCTCTTGCCCATTCTCAGCGGATTTGTCGAGTTTCTGCTGCCCAGAATGAAACAGAAAAACACCCTGAATGCTTTGATATTATCCGCCAGTCTGTTGTTTCCTCCATTCTATATGTTCGTTAATTTCCGAGTGTTGTCTTTCCTGGTACAAACATTCGGCGCAATGGATTGCGATTGGTCAAGTTGGAAAATTTTCTACCTGTTCTGATCTTCAGATGCCCCAAACCACACGCATAGCTGTAATAACAGATCCACATTACACCACCGGTAAAATACGCCCACAACGACACGGCAATATCGCCGACATATTCTTACAACGCGCCATCTCGCAATTGAATCGCTTTATCCAACCTGACGTAACGCTCATTCTTGGAGATGTTTTGGACGACGGTAATGCGGCAACAGCCCCATTGGAACGTACGCATCTCCGGCAGATATTCGACCAATTGCAATCGCCACTGTTAATTATCCCCGGCAATCACGACGGCCAAACAAACGTATTTTATCATGACTTCATCAAACCGCCCGATATCGTGGATATTCATGGTGTTCGATTCCTTCCGTTCAACGACGAAGACCGCCCCAATTATTGCGCCGAACGTTCAGAAACCGATATTGAACGATTTCGCCTTGCCCGCACAGATTTCACCGGACCCATCGTGAGTCTTCAGCATGTCAGCCTCTTCCCGCCTGACGCACTGGATGTGCCTTATGTGTACACCAACGCGGATAAAGTGATTCGCGCAATGAAAAAGTCCGGCGTTATTCTGTCAATCAGCGGACATTATCATCCCGGAACCGAAAATATTACCGTTGACGGTATCACCTATATTACCGTGCCCAGTATTTGTGAACACCCATTCCCCTTTGTCGTTATCACCATTCACGAACGCGAAATCACATCTGAAATACACCATCTTGCGCTACCGGACAAAATCTTCGTGACGGATTGGCACATTCATACCGAACTTGCATACTGCGCGCAGGATATTTCGTTCAAGCGCACAGTCGAACTGTCAAAGGTTCTCGGTATCCCTAGTATCGGTATATCCGAACACTCAGGCCAGCTATACTTTAACTCCGAACAATACTGGTCAGGTCAATGTCTCCACGCCGGCATAGCTTCAGCTACAGCAGACAACAATCGAACAAACGATTATTATGAGCTGACGGCATCCGCCCGCGATCAACGAGTACTCATCGGTTTTGAAGTTGACTGCGATTACGGGGGACACCCGTTGCTGCGACCTGCCGATCAAGCGCAATCAGATTTTCTGATCGGCGCGATCCATAGAACACGCAATATAGACAACCCAAACGCTCCAATACGACGAATTTACGACGAATATCTCTCGACTCTTGAAACATTTCTCACAAGTGGAATAAATATTCTTGCTCATCCATTTCGTCTGTTTTTGCGATATAAACACGACATTCCAAAATCACTATTCAAGCCAACCGTTAAACTTCTCAAACAAGCAGGCGTCGCAGCGGAGATTAATTTCAATCATAACGAGCCGTCTATCGCGTTCTTTCAGATGTGCGTTGATGCAGGTGTTAAACTAACTTTCGGTAGCGACGCGCACCGACTATGCGATATAGGCGAATTCACGCCCCACTTTAATCTGATAACTCATCTGGAATTTGATGGAGACCTGAGCGATATCCTCCTGAACAAAGCCGACCTTGCATCCGTAAAAACTCGATAGCACACATTCCGAAAACAGAGACGTCTTACTATTGTTCAGGCGGTTTCGGCTTGATCTCTTGCTTGCTGGGCAACACGGCATCCATCACCCGCAGAAACTTGTCCATTTCGTCGAACTTCTTGTGAGCTTCGGCCAACATCTGCCGTTCCTCTGGCGTGAATTCCGCGTTTTTCGTCGCTGGTTCGGAAGCCGGGTGCGTTCCCTCTTCTCCAGCGTCTCCCGCATCGGGTTTGTCTTCTCTGTCTGTCATGCGGGTATTTTACTCTTCGCCGACTGCGATTTCAAGAGAAGAGACGCCAGAATGATTGAACGGTTTTGCTCGGAATTCTGCGCCTCTTGGGCCTTGAATTCAGCGAACACGGCCGCCTTTTGTCTCTTGCAGACCAGGCTCCCATGTAGAACTTCCCCTGAATTGAAATCAGTTCACAACGCCTGATCAAAGCCCTTAATCTAGGGAACCCGAGGGACAGGCCCCGGTTTAGGCCCTGAGATTTATGACTGTCGCTTCCAGTTGATTTCGTATGTCCCGTTATCCACAGAACCAAACCAGGACATACGATCCCCGTCCGCCGTGTAAGCCATATCGTCCTGCCCGTTGATCCGGATCACCGTCCCATCATCGGTGTAATAACCCGTACCGGAAGCGGAGCTTCCGTTGTATATATAAGAATACGACCAGCTTCCATCTTCATTAAAAGTTACGGTTTCCGTCCAGTCTTCATCCATCACGGTCTTGGAACGGACTCCTTCCAGATTAACCATAAAAACCTTTTCCGCATTCCAAGTTCCAACCACCGATCCGCCGGGCAGCGAATCGTCATCATCACAGCCCGTAAACAGGGCTAACGAACCCATCAGAACCGCTCCCGCCATCAGATATGCACATTTCTTCATTTTCATTCTCCATCCACAAATTACTGTCGTTAATTGATTCGTTCCTGGATGAGTTGTTCAATCCGGTTTCGCCAAGTCTGGAAATATTGCGTACTGTTTCCCGTCACCGGATGTGGAGGGCTGCTTCTTCCGCCACCGACCAGAGCTGCCACCCCACCGTCCACATCCGCGACAATATCGGCCAGTTCAGAGGCCGGTCCTGCTATGTAATACCACTCAAACTGATCGGTCGCACCATCCGCCAGATCATTCAAGCGCACATAGAAGGCATAAGAATTGTCGGACGTCGTATCGATGGCACTGGTAACGGGATCCTTGTTGAAAATATTATTCATTCCAAGCCCGGCCACAAGAGTGTTTGCCTTGTCGCTATCCGTATGAAAGACAACCCCTTCATCCGCACATGTGACACGAAGAGTCTTGGCCTTGGTGTCCTGATCCGCGATCTGGACAAACACTCCTCCGACAAGATTCCCTTTTTCTTTCCGGGGCATATCGGTTGCGCCAAGCCAATCATCCTGCGTTCCTATCCAATAACGCAAATTGCTCATTGCAACACCACTGACATTCCGGAAATGGGTTGTGACTCTAATGTAGGATTTGTTTTGAGGCAGATAATAAGTGTTACGAATCTCGAGCGTTTTCCCATTTACATCCGTGGTGCCGACAGAAATGATGGTCCCATACCCCTTGGTTCCTTCATCATACGCGGTAAAACCGGAGGTGTCAATCACTTGCCCTGCTAGCACGGGATTATCTTTGCGCTCTCCGAGGTTGTTGTTCCACCCATTTGTGCCGTCACCGCCTTCCGCCACAATATAGACAAGGGCATTATTGGCAATCGTCAAATTGCGCCATTGAGCCAGAGTTGGGTTGTAATATTGCGGTCCCTGTAAATTGCCCGTATTGTTGACGGAATCTACGGCACCATTCCCAAAACGAAGTCTCTCATTGTTCAATATATCCGCGCCCTGCACATCTACGGCAACAATAACCCCTGCTAGCATAAGCCCATACAGACAAGTCAGAATTCTTCTCATATATGCCTCGCTAACTGATTGATAAGAAATTGCTTTTCAGGCGACACAGGCACCTACCCGAAGGAACCGGTCTGAAAGAGCACTTACATGGTGGGAAGGGTAGCAAACCGAGCTAGGATGCGTCAAGTTCGGGCAAAGACGCGCCAAAAATTGCGAATTGACTCAGGATAAATGTCACCGGGGCGCAAAAACAGGAGGGATCTGAGAATGGTTGTTGACTCATAATCAATGTCACCGGAAGGAGGCATTGAATATGACACGACGATCGAAGGAAGAATACCTGTCAATGATGCGCGCGAGGTACCGGGGTGTGCTGGGCGCAGCAAACTGCTGGATGAATGCGAGGGAGGTATGCGGTTACGATCGCAAGTATCTGATTCGGCTGTTGGGGCATTCCAAAAAGCCTATAAAGGACAAGCGCCCGGCCCCCAATCGAAATATATGCCTTGCCTGGTGTTCTCGAGGCTCTGGAGGACCTCTGGCTCCTCATGAATAGGCCATGCTCCAAACTGTTCCAGGGAAACATGCCTGTATGACTGCCTTTCTACGAGCGGGACCACCGCATGTCAGCCAAAACGAAGGAGAAGCTCCTACAAGATCAGCCCGGCTACGATCGACCGACTTATGAAGCCTGTGGCGCCGGAAGCATGGTTCGCACGGCCTCGGCGGGACCAAACCCAATCTCGCGCTGAAGTTCCAGATCCCTATTCGTACCCATCATGGAGATATCGACCACCCCGGATACCTACAGGGAACCCGAGGGACAGACCCAGGTTTACGGTTTATACGGTTTAGGTCCGACCCGGTTTAGGCCATTTCTATCATCCCTATCATCCTGCAGCCCATAGCCTTGCGATAAGACCACTAGGAATAACAAAACAGGTTCTTGCAAATTGCAAACGTATTTGCAATTATCAAGGCATGATTACGCGCGCGGTAGAGGCTGTTCTGCGAAACCGTTTGGCGAACTATCCGGCTGTCGCCTTGGATGGACCACGCCAATCAGGCAAGACCACGCTGGCAAGAAGTCTGAACGGACTGTATTTCGACATCGAACAGCAGGCCGATCAAACACGTCTGGATCTTAAATGGTCCGAAATAGTCAAAGATCGGCAATTGGTCGTGCTGGACGAAGCGCAGCAATGCCCAGAGATATTTCCACGTTTGCGAGGCGCGATCGACAATGCTCGAGACAGAACGGGCCGCTTTCTCTTGCTGGGCTCCGTCTCACCCGCGCTCAAAATGCATGTGTCCGAATCTCTTGCCGGCCGACTCGCCCTCGTGGAACTGACTCCGTTCCTTCTTGCGGAATTGAGCGATATCAAACTCGATGATCTGTGGCTGCACGGGGGCTATCCTGAGGGCGGAGCCCCGCATCCAAAACGCTTTCCCAAATGGCAACTCGACTATCTCTCGCTTCTCGCACAAAGGGACTTGCCCACATGGGGGCTTCCTGCCAAACCGCAGGTGACCGACAGACTTCTACGCATGATCGCAGCCGTACACGGCCGACTATGGAACGCATCACAAATAGGTCAGGCACTAGGCCTATCTCATACGACTGTCAATAACTATGTGGACTATCTTGAAGGCGCTTTCCTGGTGCGCCGTCTGTTGCCGTATTCCGGCAATCTGAAGAAACGACTGGTGCGAAGTCCGAGACTCTACTGGCGTGATACAGGTCTGCTTCATGCAATGCTCAGAGTGCAGGATTACCATGACCTTCTGGGGCAACCATGGGTCGGTTTCAGTTGGGAAGGTTTTGTTATCGAACAGATCCTTGGCACACTTCAGAATCTTGATTGTCAGATAGACCCCTGTTTTTTCCGCACAAGCGACGGGTACGAGATTGATCTCATGTTCCGCGCAGCAGGAAAGAGATGGGCCATTGAGATCAAACTGGCTGCCGAAGCCTCCCCCGATGATCTCGCCAGACTGAACAAGGCAGCCGACATGGTCGCCGCCGATATGCGCATACTGGTGACCCAATCGCCGGAATCAACCGTGTCTGCCAACCAAGGCGTCTGCAATCTGCCGGATTTTCTTCAGATCCTTAAGGAATCTGAATGAAAGGAAGGGCCGACGCACCAGCCGTAGCCGCGGGCCTGGTGCTCGGGCGGGGACTTGAACCCCGAAGGCCAATAAAGGCCACTAGGCCCTCAACCTAGCGCGTCTGCCAATTTCGCCACCCGAGCCTGAAACAAGTTAGCGAAGCTATCCCAAATCACATATAGTTTCAAGCTCATTCCAACACGGACTGAGATTGCCCGGAGCTATGATGAAACAACATGATATCCGCCAAAGATTCTACTACTCGACATTGGCTCCGCTCTTGTCAAAACACACGTGAATATCCGTGCCCATGCCTCCGGGATTGAACTTGAAAGAACCCGTTCCCAAAGGGCGCAACGAGTTCACCAATAAACTTAGGCTGTTCAACGTTTCTTTCATCCCGGCGCTATCCTCCGCGCCCTGAAAACTCAACGCCAGCGAATATACCGCCAGAACATTCCCCAACGCTTTGCCGGTTTCATCCATATCCACC
>JAFGTH010000271.1 GCA_016934225.1 Lentisphaerota bacterium
CGGATAACATGTTAGTGATATCGGATGGTAACAAACCTGTAGCCGTTGCGGGGGTGATGGGTGGTGAGGGTAGCGAGATTCGTTCCGAAACATGTCGAGTATTGCTGGAGAGCGCGGGTTTTGATCCGGCAAACATTCATGCAACATCCTGCGCTTTGGATCTTGCCACGGAATCTTCGCATCGTTTTGAACGAGGAGTGGATATTTGGACTGTTGAATGGGCGAGTCGTCGCGCCGCATCACTGATGGCAGATCTGGCGTCAGCCAGGGTGGCTCCCGGCGTAATAGACACATGTCCGGAAATACTAATAACGAGGCCGCGTATAGTGTGCGTGTTCGATCATGTTCGTTCGTCTATAGGGATTAATATCACGGATAAAGAGATTACCAACATACTGGAATCATTGCAAATACATGTAGTGGAGCGTAGTGCGACATCCTGTGTGGTGGAGGCGCCGACGTTCCGACGCGATTTGGAGATCGAAGCCGATTTGATCGAGGAAGTTGCGCGAATGTATGGTCTGGACAAAGTGCAAGCTGCTGAGCCTGTTGCACGGATTGTTCCGCACGTTGTTGATGAAAAAGTTAGATCGGTAGAATCGTGCAGGGCGGCTTTGATAGGTCTTGGGCTTTGTGAAACCATGAACTATAGCTTTGTGTCTCATCGGTTATTGGATTTATTCGGTACCGATGACATGGGCAATCGTGTGACGCTGCCCAATCCCGTCAGTGCAGATCATTCGGTGATGCGAAATTCACTGATACCACAGATGCTTGAGTCATTGGGTAGAAATCAGGCGCGCCAGATTCCTACTGCAGCGTTTTTTGAGATAGGCAAGGTTTTTCGAAGAAAAACGGATGACCGGATAGAGGAAGACCGCAATATTTGTATAGGATTGATGGGGAAAGTTGGTCGGACTGGGTTGAATATGAGAAAGCCTGTTGAACCGGAAGAAATGTTTCTTTGGTTAAAAGGCATACTTGAGCAGCTTTTTGCGGCAGTTCATATTGAAGGAGTCAAATTTAAGGCAATTGACTACTCCTGTTTTGAGCCTGGCTGGTCGGTGTCAATCTCGCTCGGAAAGGCAAATGGGATGCTGGGTTTGCTTAACAGGGCTCTTAGTTCCGAATGGAGAATGGGCGAACCGATTGGAATTGCCGAAATACCAATTGAGCCGCTTCTGGGCAAGGTTTTTACGCCGATTGTGCTTACTCCGATTCCTTTATATCCTTCGATTTCCCGTGACATGGCTTTAATCGTTGATGAAAACGTAACTCATGAACAAATTGTTGAAATTGTGCATGGCGCCGGTCAAAAACATTTGACAGATATCGTTCTGTTTGATATTTTTAGAGCCAAGGGAGTAGGAGAGGGGAAAAAGAGCCTTGCCTACTCTTTGGTATATCGTTCATTGGAGAAAACTCTTACTGACGAAGATGCCAACAGGTATCATGAGGCAATTAAGGATTCTCTGAGAAACGAATTGAAAGTAGAAATAAGGGAAAATTAAGAAAGCCATGTTTGCCTATGGCGAATATGGCCGACCCATCAGAGATACGAATAAGACAGGGGTTTCAAGCCCATGACTGAATGTTTGAGACATATAATTCTGTTGGTGACCGGGGCATTGGTGGTTTCGGTTGTCGGCGGATTGACGACTTGTATTTCTTCGTCGCTGTTTATATATGGTCTGCGTCGAAGAATGACATTGTGTCAGATAAGGGTATTAAGAAACTGTTCTTTGATACGTGCGAGCATGTTCTTTCCTGAGAAAGAAAAATGCCCTGCCTTGTTCGTTGATTGGCAGAAATCTCTAACCTACTAGTGCATTAGGGAGCTTGAATTTTGCCGCGGAGCGGATGCCCTCCTGGGAACCCTGAAACGGCAGCTAGAGCGCCCACCTCAATTTCGAGGTACAGAGATGACTGTCTTTGCGGCAATGGTGGGGCGTTTTTTTGGTACGGAGAAAACATGGATCTGTTCGAACAGACGCCGCCGGGTGATAGCGCTACTCGTCCGCTGGCTGCTCGTATGCGACCGCGTTCGATCGAGGAGATTCTGGGTCAAGACAGAATATTAGGGCCCGGCAAGCTGCTCAGGCGCGCGATTGATGCCGATCGGCTCAACAGTATTATTCTCTATGGGCCTCCGGGGTCTGGAAAAACATCTCTTGCCGAGGTTATTGCTCTTGTAACACAGCGTGCGTTTGAGCGCAGCAGTGGCGCGATTTCGAATGTGGCGGATTTGCGAAATATCGTCAGTCGTGCGCAACGTCGTAAGACAACAGGGTCGCAGGAAACTATTGTCTTCATTGATGAAATCCATCGCTTTAATAAAGCGCAACAGGATATTCTGTTGCCTCATGTGGAGGATGGAACCATAACACTTGTGGGAGCCACGACCCACAATCCGATGTTTTTTGTAAACAGTCCGCTGCTGTCGCGTTCTCTTGTGTTTGAACTTGCTCCATTGTCCGACGAAGTTATTGTGGAATTGCTTCGTCGCGCGATGGTTGACGAACGAGGGTTGGCGGCATACGGTGTGACTGCTGACGAAGACGCCCTGATGCATCTGGCTCGGGCATCTGAGGGCGATGCCCGTCGTGCGCTCAATGCATTAGAGATCGCTGCCATCACAACTCGGTCGTCGGCCGATGGCAATATACGGATCACAAGAAAAATTGCGGAAGAATCAATCCAGAAAAAAATGGTGGTTTACGATCGTGACGGTGACGGACACTACGACACCATTTCGGCTTTTATCAAGAGCGTAAGAGGATCTGATCCGCATGCCGCTGTGTATTGGTTGGCCAAAATGTTGTACGCGGGCGAAGATCCGCGTTTTATTGCCCGGCGTTTAGTTATCCTCGCGTCGGAAGATATTGGTAATGCCGACCCAAGAGGACTAACAGTAGCGGTATCGGCGATGGAAGCTGTTGAGTTTGTTGGAATGCCGGAGTCGCAAATCATTCTATCCCAGGCTGCCACATATCTTGCCAGCGCCCCAAAGAGCAATGCGTCCTACGTTGCCATACGGCAAGCATTATCGGATGTTGAGAATGGGCGGGTTTTGCCGGTTCCGAATCATCTTAAAAATAAAAAAATACAGACTGCCGACAATAAAGATGCGGAGAACGACAAGTACATTTATCCGCACGATTTTGAAGATCATATTGTGAATCAGGAATACATTGCAACGACAGCGCGGTACTATTTGCCGTCATCGCAGGGTTACGAAGAAACGATAGCCAAACGGTTGAAACAGTGGGGGCGATAACGGCTGCGGAAGGATGTCCAATTGTGACGAAAGAAGAAATTAGAGAACGCATTCGCCGGCAACGGCAACAGCTTGATAGCGTTTGGGTTGAACGGCAAAGCACCGTGATTCAGCGTACATTATTGGAGACGATAGAAGCCATGACGCCGATCGGCGGTGTATGCAACTATCTTTCCGGTAGCCGTGAAGCGCAGACCGATGTTGTTACAAGGGAATGCTGGGCGCGCGGCTGGCCTTTGTATGTTCCGGCTTTTTATAAAGAAACGGGCCAATATCGCTTGGCCGAGTTTGACAAAAACGATCGGTTGGAAAGCGGTCTGTTCGGTATTGCGCAGCCGGTTGAGCCTAGATGGGCGTCGCTTTCGGGAAATAGTGTGATTGTTGTGCCTGGAGTTGCCTTTGATTGTTTCGGCGGGAGGATCGGCCACGGCGGAGGGCATTACGATAGGCTGTTGACCGAATTGGATCATGGATCGGTTCATGCTTTAAAAATTGGTTTGGCGTTTGAATTTCAGATAGTCAGCAAAGTCCCAATGGATGAGGCAGATGTTTACATGGATGTGGTAATTACAGACAAACGAAAAATAAATCCGGCGTTATCAAGCGAGTCCAGATAGCGCGGAATGGGGGCGGATTATCGCCCCGTACAATGGGAGATCAACAATGTACTACTTGGCGGTTGGAGTTGGCGCAATAGTCGTTGGAGCAATCTTCGGTTATTTGATTCGTCTGCTGGTCGCAAGATCACAGGTCGAATCAATCGAAGGGAAAGCGAGACAATTGCGCAAAGAGGCGAAACGCGAAGCGGAATCCATTCTGAAGGAAGCGGAAATTCAAGCCAAAGCTGAAGTTTTGAAGGCGCGGGAAGAATTTGAAGTCTCGACAAAGACTCGGCAGAAAGAGCTGGCCGCATTGGAGGAACGCATATCGCAGCGTGAAACGAACTTGGACCGCAAGGTTGCCATGATCGACAAGAAAGAACATAACCTGTCTGATCGGATGGCGGCTGTTGAGCAGGAGCAGGTTGTGTTGAAAGAAAAAACTGTGGAATTTGAGCAATTAATCTTGGAGGAGAAGACGCAATTGCAGCGTGTAGCCGGCATGACGCAGGAAGAGGCCAAAGAGACGTTGCTGGCTCGTATAGAAAAAGAAGTTCATGGCGAAATGGGCGGTTTGATTCGGCGATTGCAAGAGCAAGCCAAGGATACCGCGGAACGCGAGGCGCAGCGGATTGTCGCCATGGCGATTCAGCGATATTCCGGTTCACACGCCAACGAGATAATGACCAGCACCGTGACACTGCCTGGAGACGACATGAAGGGTCGGATAATAGGTCGCGACGGGAGGAATATTCGTGCGCTTGAATCTGTGACGGGCGTCAACATAATGATAGACGATACGCCGCAAGCTGTCGTGATATCTGGTTTTGATCCGATTCGCAGAGAGATTGCAAAACTTTCACTCGAATCTTTAATGGCCGATGGGCGGATTCATCCGGCGCGGATAGAGGAGGTCGTCAAAAAAGTTGAAGAGAGTATGGAAGAAACAATTCGCAAAGTCGGCGAAGAAGCCGCGTATGTGTCTGGTGTGCAAGGAATAAGTCCGGACATGTTGAGCGCATTAGGCCGCCTGAAATACAGAACCAGTTACAGCCAGAATGTGCTTCAACACTCAATTGAGGTGTCTCATCTGATGGGCGTAATGGCGGGCGAGATGGGATTGGACGTTGCATTGGCCAAGCGAATTGGTCTGTTTCATGACATAGGCAAGTCGCTTGATCATGAAGTAGAGGGCGGCCATGCCGTTATTGGCGCTGACCTTTTGAAACGACATGGCGAAGATGCAATCGTTGTGAATGCCACGGCGGCTCATCATGAGGAGGTGCCGGCCGAAAGCCTGTATGCTGTTCTGGCGGCAGCAGCTGATGCGATTTCCAGTTCGCGACTCGGAGCGCGTTCAGAAACAACGGAAATTTATGTCAAGAGATTGGAGCAACTGGAAGAGATTGCCAATGGGTTTGAAGGCGTGAAGAAGAGTTATGCGATACAGGCCGGCCGCGAAGTGCGAGTTATAGTTGATCCGGAGTCTGTTGATGACAATGGAGGCATGGTCATGGCCAGAAATATCAGCAAGAAGATTGAGGAAAATCTGCAGTATCCCGGTCAGATCAGAGTTATTGTAATACGCGAAACGCGTAGTGTGGAGTATGCAAGATAATCCCGACATGCGACAGGGGGTGTAATGAAAATTCTGATGGTTGGTGACATTGTCGGTTCGCCGGGCAGACAAGTATTCGGGCGTGTTGTTACTCGGATGAAGAAGGAGAAGTTGACCGACTTTGTCGTGGCGAATGCGGAAAATGCGGCCGGCGGCAAAGGTGTGACAGGTCCGATCGCGGAAGAACTTCTATCCGTCGGCGCCGATATATTAACATTAGGCGATCATACGTGGGACCAGAAAGAACTAACGCCATATATCGAGAAGGCTGAACGGCTGATCAGACCGGCGAACTTTCCGCCGGGTTGTCCGGGGAGCGGGTTAAAGATTTTGGATGTGGGGTTGGGAAGTGTTGCTGTCATCAATCTTGTCGGCCGAACGTTCATGCAGGCCAATGATTGTCCGTTCAGAACTGTTGATGCGGTTTTGAAAAAATGTGCCGGCGTTAAAACCATTCTTGTTGATTTCCATGCGGAAGCTACGTCGGAAAAGATAGCAATGGGGCGCTATCTGGATGGCCGTGTTACCTGTATGGTTGGTACTCACACACATGTTCAGACCAGCGATGAAACTCTGTTGCCTGGAGGCACGGCGTACATAACAGACTTGGGAATGACTGGTCCAAAAGAATCTGTGATAGGACGGGATGCAAAAACCATATTGGCTAGGTTCATTACGGGCATGCCGGCCAAATTTATTGTGGCCAGCGGTAATCCTGTATTGGAGGGTATAGTAATAGATGTGGATAATGGCACCGGAAAAGCGTTTGGCATAGAAAGAATCAGATGCTCGGAATAGCGAGCGCGTTTTACGGCGATTTGCGGAATTGTTAAGAAGGGTTTGAACGGGAAGGTGATGACGGCGATTAGGAAAGTTTTTTGTGTTTCAGAGCTGACACGGTTCATCAAAACCACACTGGAGTCTGAGATAGGCGATGTCTGGGTGGAAGGCGAGCTTTCAAACGTGCGTCGCCCGTCTTCGGGACACTGCTACTTTACGATCAAAGATGAATCTTCTCAGATTAGTGGCGTTTTGTTCAGGGGCGATCAAAAGGGGTTGAAATTTGAATTGAAGGATGGGGCGCTCGTTCGTGTCTTCGGTGGAGTCAGCGTTTATGAGAGGAGCGGGAATTACCAGATAATTGTGCGTCGGATTGAAGAGAGCGGCCAAGGGCTTTTGCAGGCGCGGTTTGAGGCGTTGAAAGAAAAATTGCAGAAAGAAGGGGCGTTCGATTCGGCTCGTAAGAAACCGTTGCCGCTGCTTCCCAGGCATGTCGGTATTGTGACATCTCGTACAGGCGCGGCTCTCAGGGATATACTAAACGTTGTATCAAGGCGGTTTCCGAACATTCATATTGCGCTTGCCCCGGTGAGAGTTCAGGGCGAAGGCGCTGCACAGGAGATTGCCGAGGCCATTGATACTCTGAATTCTGTGGGCGGGTTGGACGTATTGATCGTGGGACGCGGCGGCGGCAGCATGGAGGATCTGTGGTGTTTTAACGAGGAAATTGTTGCGAGGGCGATAATTCGATCTGATATCCCGGTTATTTCGGCTGTGGGCCACGAGATTGATTTCACGATCAGCGATTTCGTGGCCGATTTACGAGCTCCCACACCGTCAGCGGCTGCCGAACTTGTGGTTGGCCGTAAAGAGGAATTCGAACAGACAATTTCGGATATATTGCGCCGATTAACCGGATCATGCCGAGAATCTGTTCTGGTTGCGAAGAGCCGATTGGCGGTTGTGAAAGATCACTACATATTGCGTGAGCCTGGAAACATGGCGCGCCAGTATCTTCAAACTTTGGATGGATTAGAGATGCGAATGGCTCATGTGCTTAAAACCGCCATGGCCGGTAGTCGCGAAACAATGCGCGATTGTATGATGAGGATGGGGCATCACGCCGCCATGCGGCAACGGGCAGTGGCGCAGGAGGTCAAACGGTTGGATGCACAGCTAACGGCATTGAGCCCTTTAGCCGTGCTCGGTCGCGGATACAGTGTTACGATTAACAGCGAGGGCAGAGTCATAAAATCGGTGGCGGATGTTGTTGCTCACAACAAAGTTTTGACCAGATTGGCGGATGGTACCTTTAGCTCGACGGTGGATAGTGTCTCTGTAGACAATCAACGAATCAATTCGCAATAGTGGAACAGATCGGAGATATGGTCATATGACTGCGAAAAGAACAGGTCAGAAGTCGAAGGATGATGAACGGACGTTTGAATCGGCGCTGGAACGCTTGGAGAAAATTGTTGCTGAGATGGAAAAGGGAACACTAAACCTGGACGATATGATCGCTCGATTCGAAGAAGGTCAATCTCTGGTAAAGTTCTGTTCGGAGAAATTGAACGAAGTAGAGCGCAAGATCGAAGTTCTTGTTAAGAAAGGCAACCGGATAATTTCCGAGCCGCTTGACAAGGAAGACAACAATCTGAGCGATTCCGGTGAAGAAGGCGAAGAGGAGCAGCTTTTCTAATCCTGTATTTCATGAAGGATTGCATGCGTACGGGATAAGACGTTGTGGAACAATGGCTTTGTGTGGCAGTTGAATAG
>JAFGTH010000272.1 GCA_016934225.1 Lentisphaerota bacterium
AGGCATAGCGCCGAGAGTGATTCAGGAGCTCATGCGCCACAGTGATATGAAACTGACCAACAGCATCTATACCGACGTAACTCAGCTACCGACGTTCCAGGCTGTCCAGAGTATGCCGAGCTTGCTGGAAGATGGCACCGAAATAGGCACCACAAATCCAGACCCAGACAGTCATTCCGTGTCGCCTCCTGTCACTGTCGGCGATGATCATGACGCGGGAGAAGGCACTGAGAATAAAGGTTCAAGTCATGTTCTGGCATCTACAGGCACTGATGGTCACAAAGTGTTAATGGCGGAGAGGGCGGGATTCGAACCCGCGGTACCTTGCGGTACACAGCATTTCCAGTGCTGCACCATCGGCCACTCGGTCACCTCTCCGTCTTGAAATACATTCATCCGTCGTTGAATATTATGCACGCTATCAGGTCGTTTGAAATGGCGCAAGATTGAACACCGCCCTTGGCGATACGTTAAGCAGGGCAGATGTTCCGGAACGGGACACGGCGCGAACAGGTTTATTACGCGTTTGTCAGGCGCAACACTCGAAAGGGACCAATTTGTTGCGTTTCTGTAATACGATTCAGTAACAGTTCATTAATTGCCGGGAAGTCCGAAACTTTTGAGCCGTTCCATGTTCCATTTGCTTCGAGAACAAGATATTTCACGTTATAGGCTCTTATGTTGTTCTTGAGATTGCGGTTAAACCGACGAAATGCTTCAGTATCTTTTTCCGGCGTAGTTAACCCATTATGATACCACAAAGCCGGAAATACCGAAGGGCGTCCCGTGATTGCATACAGTATGGATGTATCGCCGAAAAGCAGGAAATTTCCGTTGTTGATTTCAAAATAGCGCGCAAGTTCGTCAATGTCACGAGCCTTGACGCAGTAAAATATAGGCGATTGATGCAGCATGAATTTCAACGCAGGAACCATTGGTCGCTGAATCTCGGTCTCGCCAAAAGTTATGTCGTGAACAATTCTTGTCTCATTGACGCTGTTATTGAATAAATACGCACCTTTCAAGGTCAAGGATATAAAGAATATGTGAACACAAAGGGACGTTATGCGATGGTCACGATCGGGTAATACAGTCAGTATGGCGGCATGGGCCAGGCCGACGGCAATGAACAAAAACCAGTAACATTGCGCTGATTGATTACTGGTTGTTTCCGCAAGCAGCGCGCAGAATATTATCATGCCAAACCCGACAGTAGCCTGACCAACAGCCCTGCGAATGTTCGTGTTTCTATGCCGACTGAGCGCGCTTAAAAATATAAACAGAACTCCTGAAAATACAATCGCGATTCGGCCCCACAACATTCCCGAGCCGATGGTCGCGTCGTGTGCGGCAAACGGAACCATGTCGCCGGTCGTTAATCGGGTCAGAATTGTTTGGTACGGAAGCATGAACCCGTACACCCAAATTTGCGAAGGATCCATTTTCAATATAACGGCCGCCAGAACGGCAACAAGACCACAGATTACAATTCCGACTGCTGTATACTTCAGTCCATTGAATAGACTCTGTTTATCGTGTAGAAACACAAAGAATCCGGTAGCCAGAGGGAAAATACCGAGAAGGGCAACATTTTGTTTGCTGAGAAAACACAGAAACAGAAAAACGGAACACGACATCCACATAATAGCAACACGTCCTTTTCCTTCGGCTCGGCACGCTTTTGTCATCAGCCAAATTGCGACAAGAAGGAAGAAGGCAGCGTGCTGTTCCGGATATGGAGTGCCTATTGGCGGATATAAAACAATTCCGCTTAAAGCTGCGTAGAAAAATGACAGCGGTCGTGATATGCCGCACTGTATCAGCAGGTAATATGCCGTCAGGCAAAAGAGGCCGTTCACAATTGCGGCGTGCAGGCAATAACTAAACCAAGAAACGCCGAATATGGCGAACATGGCCGCCTGTATCAGGATAGGTATAATTCCGCTTGGCGTTGTAAAATCACGGTATGGTATTTGGCCTGTAAGAACTCGCCAAGCTCCATCGAATACTATTGATTGATCGAGAGGCATGAAGCCCATATGACTGTAATGAAGATTAATCAAGGAGCCTGTAAGAAAAAGCAATCCAATGCACACCGTATTAATCCACAGAGGAAATCTATGATATGAATTCATCCATGTTTTCCATTGCGGTCGTGCCCCGTCTGCGAAACATCAGAATGATAGCAAGCACGTCAGGGCTATCGTCCGTCAGTTTGCGATGCGGTTGACACGATCTTGTTCATTTGCTCTTCTTGCTCTTCAATCGAGGCAACTAATTTGAATTGTGTGCGGCAACGATCAAGGTTGTGTTCCGGACGATGAATCCTGAAATATATGTCGCCGGAAAGAAAGTCGGTAAGAAACCGTATTCCAGTTTCAAACGTAATCAGTTTGCCCGAGAAAGGTAAATATTGCTTTTCGATATCAGTCAAAAATTCGCCGGCTGAAGATATGTATCCCCTCGCCAAAGCTTCAAACACAGATATTTGCATCCATACCTTTGACAAATCCTTCTCGTCCTCCTCCGAAAAACTTGTGGCAGTACGCACCATGTCGCCGAAATCATAGAGTACAAGACCGGGCATAACCGTATCGAGGTCTATAATGCAAACACCGTCACCGGTTTTAATGTCGAGCATAACATTATTGAGTTTAGTATCGTTATGAGTCACTCGTTCCTGGATGAGCCCTTTCTTCTGCATATCAATCAGTACATTGGTCATTTCCTTGTGACGGACCGCAAATTCGATTTCGTTTTGAGCGTTCGCGGCCCGATTGACGGCATCGGCATCAATCGCCTTTTCCAATGCCTCAAATCTCTTTGGCGTATTGTGAAAATCAGGAATGGTTTCCGCAAGACGTCCCGGCAAGTCCACGAGCTGTCGTTGAAAATCGCCAAACATTCGCGCCACTTCAAAGGCTTGCCCGGCGCTTTCCACGACTTCCCTGGTCTGTGCGCCTTCGATGAATTTGTATGTCCGCCATATTCCGTCCGAATTTTCGTGAAAATATTTCCCGTCAATAGCGGGAATTAAAGTCAACGCCCGGCGTTCGGCGTCGTCATATTGCGAGTTATTCAGTTTTTTCCGTTGATGTTCCGTAACCCGGACGACATTGTTCATCAACTCAAACGGCTTTTTAAAGATGTCGGTGTTAATACGTTGATGGATATAACGTACTTTCGAGCCGTTGACATCATATACTGCCGCGTAGGTGTCGTTAATATGGCCATTGCCGCAAGGCTCGGCCTCAAGAAAATTGCCGTTGATCCGGAAGAAGCGGCCAACATCTAAAATATCATATCTAGTTGCGTTCACGGTCTTTCTCTGTAAACGGGCGACACACTATAGCGCACCGTGTCGTCGCTGTCATGTATCTAATTGCGCAAAATGGGCAGCTTAACTCATTTGACATATATCATAAGCGCGGCTATCTTGCCTGTATGCTTCCCCAGTGGATTATCGAGAAGAAACGTGACGGTGTGGAGCTTTCCGAGGAAGAAATCCATTCCCTGATCGCCGGATATACTGACGGAACCGTGCCGGATTATCAGATGTCCGCTTTCGCGATGGCTGTATTCATGCGTGGTATGACATTTGCGGAAACCGCCTTTTTAACCGACGCAATGATGAAATCCGGCGATATTCTGGATATATCCCATATATCCAAACCCAAGGCTGACAAGCATTCCACCGGCGGCATAGGTGACAAAGTCTCTCTCGTGCTGGCCCCGCTTGTTGCATGTTGCGGTGTAGTCGTGCCGATGCTGTCCGGGCGCGGACTCGGTATTACAGGCGGCACGTTGGACAAGCTCGAATCCATACCGGGCTATAGAACGAACTTATCAACACGCGAATTTCTGAAAATTCTGCAGAAATGCGGCTGTTCGATAATGGGACAAACAGCCGAGCTGGCGCCCGCGGATAAGAAATTATATGCGTTACGAGATGTTACAGGAACGGTTCCATCTATTCCGTTAATAGCGGCGAGTATAATGTCCAAGAAACTTGCAGAGGGAACTGATGTTCTGACGTTGGATGTTAAGTGCGGCAAGGGCGCGTTCATGAAGACTCTCGAACAAGCCCGAGAGTTGGCCCGCACCATTGTTGAAATTGGCGCGCGGTCGAACACGCCCACCAACGCCCTGGTCACGGATATGAATCAACCGCTGGGCAGAACGGTCGGCAACGCCCTTGAAGTTGTAGAAGCTGTAGAGACCTTGCGCGGGAATGGCTCAACGGACCTCTTGGAAGAAACAATCGAACTCTCTGCTGAAATGTTGATACTCACGGGAACTTGTCATTCAAAAGGCGAGGCGGCTGTATTGTTGAAAAAGCAAATAGATAGTGGCGCTGCATACGAGAAATTTAAAGAGATGATCACGCTGCATGGCGGTTCGCCGCAAGCCATAGATAAAACATCTACGTTGCCATCCGCGTCTATACAAACATTTTTTTCCAGTCCCAAGGCCGGATATATAGTTGAAGTCAATGCCGAACAGGTGGGTAGGGCGTGTATAGTTCTTGGCGCTGGGCGCAAGGCCGTGGATGAGGACATTGATCATGCGGTCGGGATATCGAAAATTGTCAAAGTAGGCGAGTGGGTTGAACGCGATCAGCCGCTGATGCTTATACACGCAAATGACCAAACAAGGCTGAACAATGCTGTTGCTCTTTTGAAAGATGCCGTTCAAATATCCGACAAAGAAGCTGGCGTACCGAGCTTAATTCTTGATAGGATTTCCATATAAAACAAATGATAAAAATCAGTCCCGAATTGCTTCTTCATGAAGCCGCCGCCGCTGCGGAGAATTCTTACAGTCCTTACTCACATTATAAAGTCGGCGCTGCGCTCATGATTGCGGGAGGCGCAATTGTGCGTGGCACCAACGTCGAGAACGTTTCCTATGGTCTATCAATGTGCGCTGAACGTTCTGCGTTTATGGCAGCTGTGTCAGCAGGCCACCGGGATTTCGTTGCGCTGGCGATTGTTGCCGAACGAAACGACGCATCCGAAGAATACGAATTTCCATATCCATGTGGCGCATGCCGACAAGTAATGGCGGAATTCTGCAAACCCGATTTTAGAATATATGTTGCGCGGTATGCTCAATTAAACGTCTTCGAAGAATTCACGCTCGGCAGTCTTCTGCCAAATCCATTTGGGGAGAAACAGGCATGAACAAGACTTTTGTGTTGGACACAAATGTACTGTTGCATAACGCGGAATGCATCGAGAGTTTCACGGATAACACAGTCGTGCTGCCCATGGCGGTTATGGAGGAATTGGACAGCTTCAAAGGCCACAACGACGAACTGGGTCGGAATGCCAGACAGGTCATACGCAGAATAGATGCATTACGAGCCAAGGGAAATCTCAGAGACGGCGTACCGTTGAACAAAGGCGGCAAATTGCAAATTCTGACTCGTTCCACCACGACTGATGACTCGGGGCTCGAGAATGAGATTGCGGACAACAGGATACTCCGTGTCGCGTTCGATCTGCATAAAAAGGGTGAAGTCGTTATTTTTGTAAGCAAAGATATCAATGCCCGGCTTAAAGCAGATGCGCTCGGACTGCAGGCAGTTGATTTCGAAAAACAGAAAATCAATTTTGACGAATTATATACGGGATTCACTGAAGTATTAGTTCCCGGCTCTCTTATTGACGAACTTTTGCAGGAGAAAATATTAGAGGGGCAGGAAATCGGCGATTTTCCAAACGAGTTTGTGCGCCTTACCGACAAATCAAACGAAAATTATTCTATCCTCGCGCAAGTGTCTGGTCCTGGCACATTAAAAGCGCTGCCAAGCAAACACGAACGTGTTTGGAGCATACAAGCCCGTAACAAGGAGCAAAGAATGGCGCTCGAACTGCTTCTTGACCCTGAGATCATGATAGTCACTCTGGTAGGACGCGCCGGAACAGGCAAAACACTGCTTGCCATGGCCGCGGGTCTGCAAATGGTGCTTCGAAAAAAGCAATATGACCAAATGCTCGTATCCCGGCCCATAATTCCGCTCGGTAAAGACATCGGTTTTCTCCCGGGAGACAAAGACGAGAAACTGTCGCATTGGATGCAGCCGATTTTCGACAATCTGTCGTACTTGCTTCGTGACGACGCTGTTTCAAATCCGGAAAAGCCGAAAAAGAGAGACCGTGATGCGCCACAGAACAGAATAGATAAACTTCTACGCGAAAACACAATTGTGCTCGAAGCTCTCACTTACATTCGCGGTCGTTCGATAGCCGGCCAGTATGTGGTGATTGATGAAGCCCAGAATCTCACGCCTCACGAAATAAAAACGATTGTCAGCAGGGCAGGAGAAGGGACTAAGATGGTTCTGACCGGCGATCCATATCAGATTGATAACCCTTATCTTGACTCATCAAGCAATGGTCTTACTTACGCCGCGGAGCGTTTGAAGGATCAGTCCATTCATGGGCATATAACACTTGTGAACAGCGAACGGAGCATTTTAGCGGCCATCGCGGCTGACATGCTATAGTTTTGCTTGTTCGATGAAAACACTATTTCCGGAGCCGGACATTTTTATCATCGGTCCTGAAAAGAACTGTCGCGGAGCCCGTTGCGGGACATCCGCGACAGAGAAATATGGCAACCGACAACGCCGACTGCCACTTATAGCAGGCTGGATGCGAGAGAACCCCTGGGATTTGCGAAGTGCCAAGCCTACTCTTTTATTTCTCAATTAAATTTCGTACGAATACAAATGCGAGTTCTTTATACACCATCAGAAAAAACACAATTTCCGCCACCAATGTACATTCTGCTATTATAATGAAGCAATGGTGATATACCACCATCGCCTTTTGTCTTTGAGCCCAATGTTCACGTTCGTGTATTATATCAGTAAGCACTGACATGACTCAACACCTTACCCTTCACCAATATCATTCTTCGATGTAAGTATAAAGCATGAAACATACCAACAACGGGTTAGTTCAATAAAACAGGAGCAAACACCGACAGGCATTCTCAGAAAAGCGAAACCGCCAGTATCAAAAAGAGTAAAAGGCCAAATTACGTAAGAGTTCTTCTTGATCATATGGTTTAATTAAATATCCTGACGCTCCGAGTGCGAACATCTTTTTGATTACATTGCGGTTAGCGTAGGCTGTGCTGAGTAGAATCTTGGTTTTCCTTGGAATTTTTGCATTCTCCATGAACCATATACCATCGTTTTCAGGCATTTTGTAGTCAACTAATACGAAATCATAGTCATATTTGGCGACCATTTGTACGGCATCCCGAGCGTTGTCTGAGCAGTCAACATCGTATCCATTACTCGTCAACATTCCTTCCAATGCGCGTAGCAAAGCCTTGTCATCATCCAGAATTAACACCTTCATAGGAAGCTCCTCGTATAGCTGAAGTAGAGGTATCACATTGCGCGGTGTTTTTAAAAGCAAACTTTTTACCGATTTTTGGTCTTGAAAGCAAATTTTTGTTACAGCACGATGCCACAAATACAGAGAAGGTAACTCAATGAATAAAACTGATTTCGAGCGAATCTTTGCGGATCAGAAAAATCGTTATTTGGATGAGTGGATGAAACTGTTGTCGTTTCCCAGCATCGGCACTGATCCGGATTGCGAACAGGCTTGCAACGATTGCGCCAATTGGCTGGTGGAGCACCTGAGAAATATAGGTTTCGAAAGCAGGCTTTTACTAACCGAATCAAAGCCGGTTGTTTTTGGCGAGCATATCGGACAACCGGACAAACCTATCATTCTGTTCTACGGGCATTACGACGTGCAACCGGTTGATCCTCTTGAAGAGTGGAACAATCCCCCTTTTGAACCTGTGCTAAAAAACGGACGAGTTTATGCCCGCGGGGCGCAGGACGACAAAGGACAGTTTCTAAGCGCTTTGAAGGCCATGGAGACACTTATAGCAAATGATTGTCTCGACGTTACCGTAAAAGTATTGCTTGAAGGTGAAGAGGAATGCGGAAGCGACGGCATAACCAAATCATTGTCGAAATGGCGCGAGTTGATTCAAGCGAACCTGTTGATGGTAGCCGATACGAGCACTGTTCCGTCCTCGGCGCCAACCATTATAATGGGTCTCCGTGGTCTCATATATCTGACCGCAACTTTGTATGGTCCGAGTCATGATCTCCACTCAGGATTGCATGGCGGCTGCGCGTTGAACCCGGCGGCCGAAATCGCGCGGCTTGTTGCGTCGTTGCATAATAACGACGGAAGTATAGCTGTTGCCGGTTTTTATGATAATGTTAAAGCGCCGACACCGCGCGAGGAAGAATTGCTGTTAACAGGGGAATTCGACGCGGCGTCTTACGAGAAAGAAATTGGCGTTCCGCCTGTAGGCGGCGAAAGGAATTATTCGCCTCTTATGCGGGTCGGCTTTCGGCCCAGTATTGACGTCACAGGCATTCATTCAGGTTTTGGTGGAACCGGCGTCAAGACTGTGATACCGGCGAAAGCATTCGCTAAAATCACCTCAAGGCTTGTGCCTGATCAAAAACCTGCGGATTGTCTGCAAGCAATCATTAATCATCTACAGGCCCACACGCCACACGGAATGCGTTTGGAGATTTCAGACACAGGCGGGGTCTTTCCGGGATTTCGGTTGAATCCTGATTCAGAGACCGCGAAAAAGGCCATAGCCGTGCTGTCGCAGATGTCCGACCAGAAGCCTGCATTTCTTTGGGAAGGGGCGTCTATTCCTGTAGTAGTAGAACTGGCCCGCGTATCAGGAGCGGATGATCTATTGCTCGTTGGATTTGGCCATGAGAACGACATGATACATGCGCCGAATGAATCTTTTTCTTTGGATCAATTTCAGCGTTCATATATTTACACATGTCTCATGCTGTCGAGTTTGTAACTCCATTTTTGGGTTCTTAATTTCGCTGCAGTTTCCCCTTTAATCTTGAAATCTTTATGCTGAGGGCTTAGTTTTTACCACATGCCAGGCATTCAATTAGACATTAAATCTGTAGCATCAATTCTCGAGCGGAATGCTGCAAACTATACCGTGGAAATCGGTCCCAATGAAATTGGGCACGTTCTTGAAGCTGGCGACGGCATAGCGCTGGTTGATGGGCTTCCCGGTGTAATGGCCGAAGAAATGGTAATGTTCTCGAATGACCTTTACGGCATGGCCATGAACCTGGAAAAGAACCATGTTGGCATTATTGTTCTTGGCGACTACACTTCCATTGAACAGGGCGATACGGTCACTCGTACATGTAATGTTTTGCAGGTGCCGGTCGGTAATGCGTTACTTGGTCGCGTCGTCACGCCGCTGGGCATGCCAATAGACGGACGAGGCCGACTGAACTGTTCAGAGTATCGCCGCGTTGAAACCGATGCCCCAGGAATTGTCGAACGGGAACCGGTAAACACACCGCTGCAAACAGGCCTTCGCAGTATTGACGCAATGACGGCCATTGGCCGCGGACAACGCGAACTGATAATCGGCGACCGCCAGACCGGAAAGACGGCAATTGCCATAGATACCATCATAAATCAATCCGGCGGAGATGTTTTCTGCGTTTATGTGGCAATTGGTCAAAAAATGTCTACTTTGGCCAACGTCGTTGACACACTGGAAAAACATAACGCTTTATCCAACTGCATTATTGTGGTAGCAACGGCAAGCAATTCGGCGCCTCTGCAATATATAGCCCCTTTTGCCGGCTGCGCTATGGCGGAGTATTTTCGAGACCGAGGCAAAGATGTTCTCATTGTATATGACGATTTATCGAAACACGCCGTTGCTTATCGGGAGATTTCGCTTTTGTTACGTCGGCCGCCAGGGCGCGAGGCATTTCCGGGTGATATCTTTTATTTGCACAGCCGGTTGCTTGAGCGGGCGAGCAAGTTAAATGCGGATCATGGAGCCGGCTCGCTGACGGCTCTTCCGATAGTTGAGACCAAGCAAGGCGATTACTCGGCCTATATTCCAACAAATCTAATTTCCATCACTGACGGTCAGATATATCTTGAGACCAGCCTTTTTCATCAAGGATTTCGGCCTGCAATCAATGTTGGGTTAAGTGTCTCCCGTGTGGGCGGCAATGCTCAACTTCCAGCCATGAAAAAAGTGGCGCTCCGCTTGCGTCTCGAGTTGGCCCAATATAGGGAAGTGGCATCTTTCTCGCAACTTACAACAGAACTGGACACGGTAACATTGAAGCAAATTCATCGTGGAGAACGGCTTGCAGAGATTCTTAAACAGCCCCAGTACAACCCGATGCCTATCGAACAACAAATCTGCATTTTGTGGGCGGTTGTAAACGGACACTTGGATCATATTTCTCTTCATGACATTCCCCGATTCCAACATGAGTGGATTGAATTGTTGGAGAATACATACCCAAAGGTGGCGGAGAATCTTCGCAGGGATCTGGATCTGTCGAACGAGACGGAAGATATGCTTGTCCGGTCACTGGATCGTTTCCGGCATATTTTTATCACAACAGAAAATGTTCCCGACATTAACGGAGATCGTGTTATTCCTAATGCGGATAATCAGGCAACTCGTTCGGCTCAAACAATCATTGAGACCGCCAATCTTAAAACAGAAAAAAACCGGACGCTGGTATGAGTGTCAAACTCAGAGAAATCAAGCAACGAATAACCAGTACGCGACAGATTCACAAGGTTACCGACACATTGCAACGAATTGCCGCGGCGCATTTGGCCGAATCCAGGCGAGTCACTGAGATCTCGGAAAAATACACAGAACGACTAACATTGGTTGTACAGGATGTGTTATTTTCGTTGGGCGATATTCCGCCGCATCCTCTCGCCATGCACGGACGATCCGCTAGTCCTGTTGCTTTAATCGTTTTCGGAGCCGATCGTGGTCTATATGGAGGGTACAACAGCAGATTGATGGATCGTGTGAAAGCGTTCATGGCAGAGCAGCCTTCCGACAACGTTCGGCTTTTTGTGCTCGGTAAGACAACAGATCGCCGCTCCAGGAAGCGTGGTTATCAGATTGTGCAAAACTTGTCACAACCTTCGCTTCACAATCGTTTTACGGTTTTGAACGGCATTGTTCAGGACATTACGCGCAGTTTTCTGGGGGGCGAATTCCGCGAGATTCTTGTTCTTTATATGAAATTTGTATCGGGCTTCGAACAAGTTCCAACAATCGAACGCGTTCTACCTGTTTCTATAGACATGCGATCATCGGCCAAGTCGAGCTTTCGAAACGCATCATTTGAATCGGCCCCGCGCGATATGCTTTCGCGTCTTTTGCCGGAATATGTTCAGCAGATTATTGATCACGCTTTCTTGAACAGTATTTCGTCGGAAAACGCAGCGCGCCAGATTGCCATGAACCGTGCCGCGGAAAATGCCGACGAAGTTCTAACGGAACAAACAAAGATTTATCGCAGATTGCGTCAGGAAAACATAACGACCGAAATGATGGAAATTGCCGGAGGAAGGATAAACTAATGGCTGACGGAAGAGTGATTCATGTCGTCGGACCCGTTGTTGATGTGGAGTTTTATGGAGACACACTCCCGGCTCTCCATAATGCCTTGCAAATCGAGAACAAGGAAAAAGGCATTCATCTTATACTGGAAGTAGAAGAACACATTGGCGACAGCGCCGTTCGCTGCATTGCCATGTCGTCTACGCAGGGTCTTTCGCGCGGTTTGGATGTTGTAAATACCGGCAGTCCGATAACCGTGCCTGTTGGGGAAGAATGTTTGGGCCGAGTAATGAACCTTTTGGGCGAACCGATTGACGGCGGCGACAAAATTCAAAGCTATCGTTTTGAGCCCATTCATCGCCAACCGCCTCCCTTCGATCAACAGGTTCCTGCGGTGGAATTTTACGAGACCGGCATTAAATCAATTGATCTTCTCGCCCCGTTCCCGCGTGGCGGGAAAATCGGACTGTTTGGCGGCGCAGGCGTTGGGAAGACGTTGCTGATAATGGAATTAATTCGAAATATTACGACGGAGCACGGTGGTCATGCCGTTTTCGCAGGCGTAGGTGAAAGAACCCGTGAAGGCAACGATTTGTGGTTGGAGATGCAAGAATCCGGAGTTATCAAAAACACGGTGCTGGTTTTCGGTCAGATGAACGAACCGCCAGGCGCCCGTTTGCGGGTTGCGCTTTCCGCATTGACACATGCGGAGTACTTTAGAGATTCAATGCGTCAGGATGTTCTGTTGTTCATAGATAATATCTTCCGTTTTGTTCAGGCTGGTTCCGAAGTATCGGCACTGCTTGGGAGAATGCCTTCAGCTGTTGGATATCAACCCACGCTCGCAACGGAAATGGGCGCGCTCCAGGAACGAATCACATCAACCAAACGCGGATCCATAACTTCGATTCAAGCCGTCTACGTTCCGGCGGATGACATAACCGATCCCGCTCCGGCAACAACATTTACACATCTTGATGCGTCAATCGTACTGGACAGAAAAATCGTCGAAATGGGCATTTACCCAGCGTTGGATCCTCTTTCTTCAAATTCGAGCATTTTGACTCCGGAAATAGTCGGTTACGATCATTATGACACCGCGCGCGAGGTGCAGCGCTTGCTGCAACGGTATTCTCAACTGCAGGATATTATCACAATACTCGGCCTCGAGGAATTACCAGATGAAGATCAGGCAATTGTACGCCGCGCGAGGCGTATACAGAGATTTCTTTCGCAACCCAACTTTGTGGCTGAACAATTTACCGGCCTTCCTGGCCAATACGTGCCTATTGACGAAACGATAGACGGTTTCAAACGGATTATGGAAGGCGAATTCGACAATATGCCCGAGCAAGCGTTCATGATGTCAGGCACTATTGATCATGTCATCGCTAAAGCCGAGCAATTAAATGCCTGAAAAAGGATCAATCGCTTGAATACGTTTGACCTGGAGATTGTAACCCCGGAACAGATTTTTCCGCGTCGCTCAATAACATCCATTGACGTACCGGCGTCAAACGGCCGTCTGACGGTATTGGCAAATCACGAAAAATTCATATGCTCACTTCTGAGCGGTGTTGTCAAGATACGAAACGGCAAGAATTCCGAAGAGTGGTCTGTCGGCGCCGGCACTATGACCGTGGACCGGAATAGCGTTACTCTGCTTGTCAGACAGGCCAATAAAGCATAGCTATCGCATTTACCAATAGAGCTGTCAGTATGCCCATCACCATACCCATGAATACTTCCAGCCTCGTATGCCCCAACAATTCAGCTAACTTCCGTTCCGAGAACCGATGCTCTTTGAAAAGCTCATTCACCATTTCATTCAAGAGCGATGCCTGAAGACCCGAAGCGCGACGTACGGTTGACGCGTCAAACATGGTAACCATAGCGAAAGCCAGAGCCAGCGCAAAAATTCCGGAATCGAAGCCATGGTTAAGACCAATGGATGTCATCAATCCGGACGCCAACGCCGAATGTGCGCTCGGCATTCCGCCAGTGCTTACGAGATAATGGAAATCGAGTCGTCTCGTTTGATAAAAACCACACAACATCTTTGTGAATTGAGCTGCCACCCATGCGCAGAAGGGCGACCAAAACGAGACATTTTTGAACAGGACCAGCGCCGACATTACCGCCGCCTTCCGAAGTCGTCGAAGCGATCAAAAAGTTACTTACAGAGCCGCAGCTAAATTCCAATTGAGACGGCCAATTTAGCCGGAAGCAAGACGTTGCAGCACAAACTTGTCACTACGGGGTCGGTTGTTGTATTTGAGGCTTTCGTCACGGCTTCTTAATCAATTCTCTCTACTTTATCGGCTTGGTAACCGATACCGAATGTGAATGCTGCCACCTTTTTCTGAAAATGAATCCTGGCTTTTTCGCCCGTACATGGAATCCATCCGGCAGGCACCATTTCTGTTCTGCGGTGGCGATCGAAACGCCATTGTTTATTTCTTCGAATCAATTTAACAATAAAGCCACTACGCCCCGTTTCGATAATTTCCACGTCCACCGGATTCTCAAGATCGAAAGTGTTGGGTCCTGCTTTTTTAAGTTTTACTTGCTGCGCTTGCAGAATTGTTCCGGATCGAGAAACCGTTTCCATGAACGTGAGTGATATCTTGTCGCCTTCTGCCGGACGCCAATCTGCCGGTTCAAATGAAGTGGTTTTTTTCTTCAAATGAAATAGGCGCGCGACGTTGTCACTCTCCTTAAGTCTAAATTTTCCGAAGCCCATTTCCGAGACGATGCCTTTTGCTTCCTCGGCATGTGCGCCGACAATGCCAAGCGCGAAACATACTATCATTCCGCATATCCAGTTTTTACCTGTTCTCATACTTTTACCCTCCCAAAATATTATTTAGCATACATCAATACGCTGTTTCCAGTCAATTGCGTAGCCGTTTCTTAAAATGCCGATTCTTTAGCCCGCTGAGTTCAGGCCAATCAAGGCCGGGGCATTGAGCCGGGACCATATCACAAACTGTATTTGTCGAACTATTCGACTGCTACACAAGGCCATTGTTCCACAAAGTCTTATCCCACACGCATGCAATTCTTCATAAATATGCGGGTTAGCGAAATCACCGGCTCAAGAAGGTAAATCGCCGGGAAAGCGAGAAATTTTAAAAGAAATGGATTGAACTATGCCGCTTCAGGAGGATTGAGACAATTTGGCTGCCAACAGGATGCTCTGACGCAAGCTGCCGGCGGATGCCTTGCCCTGCCATGCAATGTCAAATGCGGTTCCGTGATCCACGGATGTTCTGACAATCGGTAATCCCAAGGTCACGTTCACGCCGTCTTCGAACGCCAACATTTTGAACGGTATAAGTCCCTGATCGTGGTACATCGCAACGTACGCGTCAACATTTCTGCGTTTATGTTCAACGAAAGCCGTATCTGGCGGAACCGGGCCTTCAACGACAATGCCTTTGGCGCGGGCCATCTCGATTGCCGGCAGAATAATATCTGTCTCTTCATTTCCAAACAGACCGTGCTCGCCGGCATGAGGATTAAGTCCGCAGACTAAAATTCTTGGTTTGGCGTATCCCAGTCGGTGCATTGCATCAGCGGTAAGAAGAATAACCCGCAATATGCGGTCTGGATTCAAAAGCGAGGCAACATTGCGACAGGGTAAGTGAATTGTCACGAGGCTGACACGGATTTGTGGAGACACCATCATCATACACACCGAATCTGCGCCGGTAAGTGCTGCAAGCATCTCAGTATGGCCCGGGTATGGGATATTGGCAGTGCGCAAAGATTCCTTGTTGATCGGCGCGGTGGCGATGGCCGACGCGCATCCGGAAATCACGGCGGCAACTGCAGCTTGGATATAGGCGAATGACGCATGCCCGCAAGCTTCTTGAACCATACCAGGTTTGATTTTCGCATTGGTCAGCGACCGGCAATCTACAACAGCCGGACTATCCATTCCGGCCGTGTTCAGATCATCAAGAGACAGGACGGGCCAATCGAATGGCAATGCGCATATCTGAGAAACATTGCGCAGAATGGACACATCGCCGAATACCAGCGGTATGCATTCAGCAAACACGTTGGAGTCGGTTAGAATGCGCAAACAGAGTTCGGGGCCCACTCCGGCGGGATCTCCCATTGTCACGGCTATAATCGGTTTTTTCATTTCGCGATCTACGGATCCGATTTAGAAGACGGTTTGCCCGGATTCTCTTTAGGAGCGCCTATTATCACTGTTGGCCCGGGCTCCGGCAGGTTTTCAGGCCATTTCTCCACGATCCGAACCAGCGCTATTGCTGCCGCCAGCGCTATTGCTGCAATTATCATTGATACCATCACATGATGACGGTCAATCCAATCCATAACCGGATGTGTGTATGCCCAGACAATGTGTTCGCGCCTTTTATCGGAGAGACGTTTTGGCAGTTGATCATCAAACGCAGACGAATCGCGCAAAGCATCCAATGCAGCCTGAACATCAGCGGCTGCAGCCTGACACACAGGGCATTTCCTTATATGTTCTCGCACGAGATCTGAGCGGGCTGATCCCAATTCTCTGGTCATGTAAGAAAACAGCAACGCTTGTATATCGTCGCATTTCAACACACTGCCGCCGGTTTTTATGTCCGGGTTTTGTTTGTTCTGCGTGTCTGATTTCATTTTGCGTCCGTATTTTTTATATGTTCGGACATTTTTTTCATAGCATGATGCAGAATGTAGCCTACATTACTGACTGTCAATCCGGTGATATCGCTGATTTCCCTATATGATTTCTCTTCGTAAATCTTCAAAATCACCAATTGCTGTTCTCTTAAATCAAGCGCATGAAGAGCTGTCACTGCGCGTTCGGCCGCTTCGCTGAGTCGAAATGCATCGCCGCGGTCTGGCGGTACAGTATCGGCTTGTTCGGCTGCATGCCGCAAGTGAAGAATGCGCTTCCGCGCGATTTTACGCAGGTAGTCCACGGCGCAATTGTGTACAACCCGGTAAAGCCAACAGGAGACCTGAGGTGACGGTGTTAATTCCTCTTTCCAGCTCTTAAACAGCTTGATGAAAGCATCTTGTACTACATCCTGAGCTGCATCATAATCTTGCAGAATTCTGGCGGCATACCGGAGAAGAGCCGCTTCATATTCAGAGACGACTTGCTCGAAGTTCTTCAATCTGCGCGCTTTGATTTCTTTGCCGGTCATTTTTTGTGGCGGTATCAGACCGCGATTCTTAGTGCTGAAACATTATATATCCATGCGTATTTGAAGGACTGAACGATCTTGCTTTTTTCGAATGGCGCGCCTATTTGATATGCAAGAAGCTTGCAATCGAAGAACGCCTGGAACTTGTGGGCGGTCCGGTCAGGCATACCCATCCTCGGATTAGAGCTTAACGGCGAAAGCCGATACTGAATTAATTTCTTTTGATATTTCTTGAATGAGATCCGCCGGGACAGGTTGGTTCACTTTCATTATAGCGAGAGAACGGTTTGTCTTGGCATCGTGCGGATTGCGCATATCCTCTATGTTTATGCCTCTACCGGCCAGTTTTACGCCTATTGCGCCGAGTACTCCCGGCCGATCGTCGTAAAGGAAGAACGCCGTATGTCCCTTAGGCTCGAAGTACAATTTGTCGAATTCGTTAATTCTGGAGACCATCAAATTGCCTTCCGTTAATGTCCCTCTTACGCTGATACGTTTCAGCGTTCCGGAATCCACCGCGCCTGTCAGGTCCACTGTCATGGAGTTCTCGTATCCCTTATGTGCATCGGTCAGGCGATTCTCGTATTCTATACCCATTTCAGCCAGGTAATCACTGGCGGCCTTATAATCCATTGTCGAGTCAAACTCGTCCCATATTCCTGCCACTATCGGCACAAGCAGCCAATCGGCAAAAGGTTCGAGCAGACCGTAAAAACTTGTCTCGATGCGTTGCGTAGTCGCTTTTTCTCCCATGATGCGGTGGCACAGTCTCGCGAGGGTATTGGCCAGTTCGCAATATGCTTCATCAAGCCCGTCAGGTATGGCGCGGTTCACGATGAAGCTGGTGATGCCTTTTGTGTCAAAATCAATAAGCTGTTCAGCCGCGCGTTTTGCCGCCTTAAAATTTGCTTCAAACGTGCTTGCTCCAAGATGGGGCAGCATAATATCGGCAATATCTGCAACGGTCTTTTTGCCTTCAGAATCTTTCTGATAAACATCATTCAAAAACCTGATTCCTTTTTCCTTCTTAACTTTCCGTAGTGCATTTTCGTCTATTATGCCGGCGCGAGCGCAATTGATGATAGTTGAGCCTTTCTTCATCAATGCAAGAAGTTGCTCATCTATGGCGCCACGGGTTTCGTCGTTCTCGGGAATATGAAGTGTTACATAATCGCTTTCACTGAATAAAGTTTTGCGATCAACCAAGCGTACTTGAAGTTCGCGGGCGCGTTCTTCGGATATTATAGGGTCGCATCCGAGGATTGTTACGTCGAAACCGCGCAAACGTTTTACCACAAGTTGACCGATATTACCGAGGCCGAGAATACCGACAGTCTTTCCGGATATTTCATGTCCCATGAATGCGTTTTTTTCCCATTTGCCTTCGCGCATGGATGCGTCTGCCGGAACGATATAACGCGCGTCGGCGAGCATTAAAGCGATTACTTCTTCCGCCACAGCGTTGGAATTGGCGCCGGGTGTATTCATTACGTCAATGTCTTTTTTTCTGGCGTATTTGATGTCAATGGTATTATAGCCCGCGCCGGCTCGTACAATGACCTTCAGATTGGGCAAGGCATCAATAATTTCGGCTGTAACCTTTTCACTTCGCACTATAAGCGCGTGTGTGTCGGAATGGGTTTTTGCCAATGCAACGATGTTACTATTGGACTCTTGGACGACATCATAGTCCGCGTCTTTAAGTATTGCGGCGGCTACCGAATCGAGCTTGGTTGGAATCAAGACTTTCTTCATTTTCCATATCTCCAAAGAAATTCAATTTAGTGGGAATGAATTCATTTAAATTAGATACAAACAGTGATGGAATCAAGCCTTGACCGTCACTATATTGCACTATACTGTTATTGTCTATATGTGTATTCGATCCAATATATTCAAAGTTTTTCTCGGGCTATTACTTTTTTTTGCGCCGGTTTTGGTTGTCATAGCGCAGCAGGACATGGAAACTGCTCC
>JAFGTH010000273.1 GCA_016934225.1 Lentisphaerota bacterium
ACTTACGTGTTGGAACCAAAAATTGACGGAGTAGCTGTGTCGCTTTTATACAAGAAAGGAACGCTGGCCGTCGGCAGTACGCGGGGAGACGGCAAAATCGGCGACGATATCACAGCAAATATCCGCACCATCAAATCCATACCCCTGCGTCTTCTCGCTGACTCACCTCCTCCATTGATCGAAGTCCGCGGTGAGGTTTATATGACAAAGTCCGGCTTCGCGGAACTGAATTCCGCCCGTGAGGATGCCGGTGAGGAACCTTTTGCGAACCCGCGGAACGCCGCGGCAGGATCTCTGAAACTTCTGGACCCTAAAATCGTCGCAACCAGACCACTCGATATAATTCTGTACGGAATCGGCCAATATGAAGGACCAACGATTAAGTCGCATCAGGATACATTGCGATTGCTCGAACAATGCGGCTTTCCCACACCAATACGGACCTGGAAATGCAAAGACGTAGAAGCACTGTTGGATGCAATAGATGAATTGAACAACATCCGAATGAGTTTTCCTTTCCAGACGGACGGAGCAGTAATCAAAATTGATCAGCTCTCGTTGTACGATTCGCTCGGAACAACCGCAAAAAGCCCACGATGGGCCATTGCATATAAGTATGAGCCTGAACGCGCCGAAACAGTGCTCAAAGATATCATTGTCCAAGTCGGCCGAACCGGCGTACTCACTCCTGTAGCAGATTTGGAAAAAGTCGAACTAGCCGGTTCTTATATACATCGGGCCACATTGCATAATGAGGATGAAATCCGACGCAAAAATATCATGATTGGAGATCATGTCCTTATAGAGAAAGCCGGAGATGTCATCCCAGCCATCGTCAAAGTACTGAAGGAAAAACGCACAGGCAAAGAAAAACAGTTTGTAATGCCAGACATTTGTCCCGAATGCGGCGGCAAGGTGACACAATTAAAAGGAGAAGTCGCAAAACGCTGTACCAATCTACAGTGCCCGGCCCAGAACATCAGACGACTGGAACACTTTGCCGCGCGAACCGCTCTGGATATAGAAGGGCTCGGCGACATCGTGGCAAAACGGTTGATTGAAAACGGCCTGGTACGCGAACCCTTGGATTTATTCAGTCTCGACCCGGCAAAATTGGCAACACTGAATCTCGGATCATCAGAAGAACCGCGTTTGTTCGGAGAAAAAAACTCATACAAATTACTGGCCGCCCTTCAGCGCGCACGTACGGCGCCTCTGTCGAAATGGATCATGGCCCTTGGCATTCCAAATGTGGGCACTACCGTTGCCAATGATGTAGCCTTGGCCCATCACACACTCGAAGACTTGCATAATTCCAAACTTCTTGATTCCATTCTGGAACTTACCCGACTGCAGGACCAGGCAAGAACTGTCAATCCCGATTCCACAACAAACCCGCCTCGAGACAATGCAGAACGAGAAAAGAGAACAAACCAGCTGCAAAACATAGTAAATCGCATGCTGGAAATCGGATCATTCCTCGTAGAACATGGACAAGCCTATAGAAAAGAAAAAAAACAGAAGAAAAAAGGGCTTACTATTCCCGAGTTCGTAGCCAATATCAAAAAAGAACCGTGCGAAAATATCCTCCGTTTCTTTAGCTCGAATTACGGAACAAATATCCTGAAAACCATGCGTCAACTGAACATCCGACCCGGCAATGCAACACAAAACGCCGCTTCCTCTACAAATCTCCACGGCAAGAGCTTCGTGCTGACCGGATCCCTGCTCGGCGTGACCAGAGAAGAAATCGCCGATCGGATCAGAACGCTGGGCGGTTCTGTTTCCAGCTCCGTGTCTTCCAAAACCGATTACGTTGTTGCCGGCGAAAATCCGGGCGAAGCAAAACTGAAACAGGCAAAAAAACATGGAATTGCCGTGCTCGACGAACAGGAATTCAGCGACATGATCGGCTCGTTACCCGTCGAGACGGCACGGAAAGAGTCGCCGTCACCCGACGATCTCTTCTCGTGGTCAAAATCAAGGTAGAACACACAGTAGTTACTGAATCCTGTTTTATGGGAAACACAAAAAGGAAATTGATGAATAAATACTCAAACATAGTGCTGGCAGGTTTCATGGGCACCGGCAAAACAGAAGTCGGAAAACGTCTGGCCAAAAAATTGAGCATGACTTTTGTCGATATGGATGATCTGATTGTCGAACGACAAGATAAGCCTATACCCAAAATTTTTGCCGAAAAAGGCGAGTCGTTCTTCCGCAATCTTGAAAAGAAACTTGCTAAGGAACTGTCGGCTCAATCAGGCATGGTGATCGCTACAGGTGGAGGAATTGTGCTGGATCCGATCAACATTGCAGCTTTTCAACGTTCAGGACTCGTAGTGTGCCTGTCAGCAACGCCACAGACAATACTGTCTCGAATTAAAACCGATACCAATAGACCGCTCCTCGCGGAAAGCAACAAAATGAACAAAATCAAATCCATTCTCAAAGCCAGACAACACCTCTATGATGCAATAGAACATCAGATTGATACGACAAACCTGACGATTGACGGCGTTGTGCGCAGAATTCTGGACATCTGCCGGACAGAGACATGACGCTGGAAGAAGAAATCATGGCCGAAGCCAAACGCCTCGGCTTTGCCGACGCGGGCATTGCCGTCGCGGCTCAATCAGAAACCATAAGCATATTCGACTCCTGGCTGAACAACGGCCTGGCGGGCAATATGACGTTTTTGAAAAAACATCGCCATATTCGTTCTGACATCAGAAACCTGCTTCCTGATGCTAAATCAGTAATTGTGGTTGCCGCAAGATATCCGACCAATCCCGCTCCAGGGACCGGGTTTGCAACATATGCACGCGGACGCGATTACCATACCGTGATCAAGGCAAAGCTCAAATTGCTTTCGAAATTCATCAGTTCCAGGACAGATTCCACGGCACATCGCGCATGCGTAGATTCTGCACCCGTGCTTGAACGCGAATGGGCCGTCAGAGCCGGTATCGGATGGCTCGGAAAACAAGGGCAAGTGATTAGCCCAAATGCAGGATGTTGCATTCTTCTCGGCGAACTACTGGTGGATATTGAACTGAAGCCTTCACAAAGACTTGAATCGCGTTGCAATTCTTGTCGCCTTTGTATAGAAGCCTGCCCTACCGGCGCGCTCCAAGAGGATGGTCACGTGAATTCGCAATTGTGCATCTCTTACCTTACCATCGAACATCGTGGCGATATACCCGGTTCTTTGCGCAAGAAGATGGGGCAATCATTGTTTGGTTGTGATTTCTGTACATCCGTCTGCCCGTGGAATACAAAAGGTCAGAATATGATCCTCGATGAATTATCCGGCCAAATCATGCCCACGCCCGAGGAATGCATGGCCATGACAGAAAATGATTTCGAAACACGCTTCATGGATAGCGCCGTATTGAGAACAGGACTCAAACAACTCCGGAGAAATGCCTTTATTGCAACAGACAACCGGAATATTTCATGAGTTGCGTGTCTAACTGCGGATTGTCTTGATTTATTCGCTAAAACACGATACGCCCTGAGAGATATCATGCTGGTCACGTCGCAGTATTGCGCTGAAAAAGCGAATTGTTAAAAGTGCTATTTGGATAATGCTTCAACTCAAAGCTAATAAATCTTTATCATCCGACGTATAAAATTACAATGAATCGTAATATTCACTCTTTTCTCTCATATTGTGCAAACCGACCAAAGTATTTGCTGCCGGTTGCGCTGATCGTTGTTTCGTTTTTCGCGTTGAATTCGTATTCGCTCGATACAATTACGCTTAAAAACGGTGAGATTTTCACGGGCGTCTTCGATTCATTTAAAAACGGCCGTTTCTATTTCACTCCATCATCCGGCGCTCAACTGAATCAATTAAGCGCTCAAGTTGTGTCTCTGATCATGGACCCAATGGCCGAAGTGTCGGTAAAACTGCGCGGACAAAGCAAAAAAAATGTGACAAATTTCACATGCTATAAAAACGGAGAATTTGTTTTCTGCCAGGATGGCACAGAGTCAGCCATTGCGAAATTTCAAGTGACCACTATTGAGATTGGAATGGATTTTAAAAGAGCGATGACTCATCAGCAACAACTCAATCAACAGGCACAGCAAACCAACACCGATATTGAAAAAGCAATTAAAAAAGGCATGATTAATATCGTTCATTTTCATGCCATTGGCGAAACATTTGACGCCGCAAGCCGGGCTGCGAGCACCCGCTCAGCAAATTACATCGGAGGATTACAGCACAGAAACAAGAACAAGCTGAATATCATTACAATCACCCTGGATAACTGGACCGATCCGGCTGCCGTCAAATACGGCATCATTTCCGTGCCGCAGTTCTGGTTTTACAAGAAATCGGGCAAACTCTCCACAAAACTAATCGAACGATTCACCAGCGCCGATATAGATAAAGCCCTATATTCCGCTCAGAAATAAAGGCATATGCCCTTGCCTGCCATACATATAATTTGACTTGATTGCGCTTTCTTATATGTTAAATGTCTTTAAAAACCATTGAGAACAGTTATGTTTGAACGACTATTCCGGCTAAAAGAAAACGGTGTCACGATCCGTGTTGAAATACTCGCCGGTGTCACCACTTTCCTGACGATGGCCTACATCATCTTTCTTCAACCATTGGTTCTCTCTACAGACTTCGCGGGGCAACCGACAGGACTTGATGCCGGCGCAGTATTGCTCGCCACATGCGTGGTCTCAGCGTTTGCGACAATATTCATGGGCCTATACGCAAGATACCCGATAGCCCTTGCGCCTGGAATGGGCGAAAATTTCTTTTTCGTCGGCACTATCATGGCGCTGTCAGCAGCCGGATTTGTCAATGCATGGCAAACTGCTCTTGGCGTCATATTTCTTTCCGGCATCATATTCTTCGTCTTGTCAATTCTGCGCGTTAGAGAAGTCATCATCAATGCCATCAGCCCCAGTATGCGCAACGGTATAGCTATCGGCATTGGATTGTTCATTGCGTTTATCGGACTGAAAAATGGCGGCGTTATTATCGCAAAGCCGGGCACATTTGTAGGTTTGAACAGCAACTTGATCACCGTTGATGTCGTCGTGTTCTTCGTCGGTTTAATCGTAGCCGGCGGACTACAATCGCGTCATGTCAGAGGTTCCATTCTTTGGGGAATCGGCGCTGCTGCCGCCGTAGCGCTTGCATGCGGCAAAATACGATACAATGGCATCTTCGGATTGCCTGTTATCGAGAATCCGACGGTTTTCAAAATGGACATCTTGTCGGCGCTCAGTCTGACATGTGCGCCGTTCATCGTCGTGTTTGTTTTTATGGATCTGTTCGACACGGTTGGAACGCTCGTTGGCGTGGCGGAACAAGCCGGTTTCATGAAGGATAACAAACTGCCGCGGGCAAGCCAGGCGCTGCTTGTGGATGCAACCGCCACTGTCGCTGGAGCTTGCATGGGAACCAGCACTGTCACAAGCTACATCGAAAGCGCCGCAGGCGTAGCTTACGGCGGACGAACCGGGCTTACAAGTCTGGTCGTCGGCATTCTATTTCTTGCGGCATTACTCGTCAGTCCTCTCGTCGGAATGGTCGGCAATTATCCGCCCGTCACTGCATGCGCACTCGTCGTTGTTGGCGCATTAATGGCCCGCAATGTACAACGCATTGATTGGGACGACTATTCAGAGTCAATACCGGCCTTTCTTACGGCGGTAAGCATCCCGCTGACGTTCTCGATAGCCGACGGACTGGCTGTCGGCTTTATTTCCTACCCAATGATCAAATTGGTTGCAGGGAAAGGAAAACATGTGAGTTGGCTCATGTACATCCTCGCCGGTGTACTCATCGCATACTTCGTCCTTGTTCGAACCAAGGTGACTTGATCCTCTCGTTCACATCGGTACTCAACCATTTTTCACTGTAGAGACAAAGCTCGTCCTTGCTTGCATTTTGACTGTAAATCGAGTAAATTGCTTAGTAATGAAATACGTTAATTGGTTGTTTGGAAAGAATGGCGCGCTATTTCGGGCCGCAGCAACCGGGCAACTTGATCTTGTGAAAGAATTGATCGCCAATGGAGCCGATGCAAACGTCAAGAGCGCAACCGGATACACACCTCTACATCGCGCTGCCCAAAATGGACACCGGGAAGTTGTTGAATTCCTTCTCGAATGCAATGCAAATCCGAATACCCAAACCAAAGATCACCTTACGCCAGCAGCGCTTGCCGAACAATCGCAGCATATTCATATAGTCCAAATACTGCAGGCGCACATGTAGCCATTTTTGCGCTTTCGAGCTCTGAATTCATTCTTGACCTGCCAAGGCGCTGCTGGTTCAATTCGATCACTATTCCACAACCAATGAAATGGAAATAACCATGTTAAGAGACGAAATCAAAAATTGTATGTCCGACCTTCATCTGAATGAAACAGGGGCAATATGTGCGTCTTTCACATTCCCTCCGAATTTCACCGGATTCAACGGCCATTTCCCCAATCTCCCCATTCTGCCCGGTGTTTGCACTCTTCAGGCAGTGATCTCAATGATGGAAATGCAGCGCGGAGAACAACTACGTATTGAAGAAATTACGCAAGCCAAATTCTCAGCGTTGGTATTCCCAAAACAGACGCTCGAATATATCTGTACCGAGACGGAAACTGAGGGCATCACAACATCCCTGAAAGCCGTGGTTATGCGACAGCACAAAAAAATCGCCGAAATTTTTATGAAAGTATCGAGCAACGGCGCCGCTCAAACCTGGCACCGCGATAAGTCCGGAGCCGATCAATGACTCGGCGCAGGGATATAGCCCACTTTCAAAATCCGCCGAATGCTCCCCTGCCGCTGAAAGGACTCATAACACGAAGAGTCGCGTTTAATGAGGTTGATCCCCTTGGCATTGTCTGGCATGGCAGATACGCTGTTTTTTTTGAACACGGCGCGGCAGATCTTGAACGGAAATGCGGACTGTCATACGCAGATTTTCTTAAATCTGGAATTCGTGCGCCAATCGTGGAATTTCATGTCGAGTATTATGAACCTCTGTACTTGGATGAGGAATTCACGATTGAAACAAAAATCGTCTGGAATGAAGCGGCTAAAATCACGATAGAATATAGATTAGTCAAACTCTCCGGCGCCATATCATCATCAGCATATACAATCCAACTCCTTACATATGCCGCAACCGGTGAAGTCTGCCTCGTTCCACCTGATATGCTTCAACAATGCAGGGAAAAATGGAGATCAGGCGCATTCGCCGAGCTCCAACAATGAGACCGGTCATTGCATACAGCAATTTGGTGACACCTTACGGCAAAGGTATGGACCCATGCTGGAACGGTTTAATGTCATCAAATACTGCTATTACGCAAATTCGTCGTTTTAATACTACTGCGTTTAAAAGCAATCAGGCTGCTGTAGTCTCTTCAATTGATCGCGAAAACAAGGAATCGCTTGCCATGCAGCTTGTGCGCGAGTCTTTTGCCGATAATCTATCAAATATTCCGTCGGATTCGTTTGTAATCCTCGCCACAACAACAGGAGAAATTGATTTACTGGAACGCAGTATATTGGGCGAAGCCGTCAACGCTGACGACAGCAGAATAAATATGATGTTCGACAAAGTATGCGCATTACTCAGCATAAACGGAGGCGGTTGTGTCATTTCCGCCGCCTGCGCATCGTCCACAATCGCGCTCGGTTATGCAGCTTCTCGGATAAGAGACAACCTTTCAAGCTCAGTGCTTGTAGTCGCTTGCGACAGCGTGAACGAGTTTGTTTATTCCGGTTTTTCTTCGCTTATGGCTTTAGACGCCGGCCCGGCCAAACCGTTCGATCGCAATAGAAAAGGACTCACTCCCGGCGAAGCAGCCGCATTCACACTTATAATGAGCGAGGAAAGAGCGACATCGGACGGATTTGATGCCGACATCGAGATCGCCGGTTGGGGAATGAGCAACGACGCAAATCACATGACCGGCCCATCTCGCGACGGCACGGCTCTTGCGATTGCAATTCGCAAAGCTTTTCAAACATCACAATGCAAAACAAATGATATATCATCCATCTGCGCACATGGAACCGGCACACCATACAATGACGGTATGGAAATGAAAGCGTTTAAACTGATTTTCGACAATCAACCAATACCTGTTTATTCCGTCAAGGGCGGTATCGGCCACACCATGGGCGCTGCAGGTTTGGTTGAATCGCTCATTGCCGTCAGATCGCTGCAGGAATGCATCGCTCCTCCAACCGTCGGACTCGACCATGTAGATGACATGGCTTCCGGATGGGTATCGCCTGAAGCTGTTGTCACTAGGAACACAGGGATGGTCTTAACAACCAATTCTGGTTTCGGCGGCGTAAATGCAGCATTGGTTCTTAAACAACTATGAACGATAATATCACTATTACCGGTATTGGATGGCTCGACGAGACGGAATATGGAAGCGTAAAACGACAACTCCATGCCGTTTGTCCCAAGGGTAATTGTCCCGGAACAGTGCTTGCCGCATGCAATACGTATCCGGTTCCAAAATGGATAGGTCGTTTTGACGCGGTATCGCGACATGCCTACTGCGCAATCGCGCTTGCTTTGCAAGACTCCGGATTCACGCACAACCCAGGACGTTTTGTGGATATTGGCATACTTGGCACAAATAACGATGGAGCATTGATTACCAATAAGGCATATTTCCGAGATTACGTCGAGTGCGGCAGAACATTGTCCCGAGGCAATTTGTTCATCTATACACTGCCTACCAGCCCACTGGCCGAAACAGCCATTCATTTCGGCCTCCGCGGCCCAATGTTCTATATGTCCGGCCCGACAGTGCGCATTACCGAATTAATTCAAACTGCGACAGGAATAATCAAACGCTCTGAAACCGACGGCATGATTGTTGTAAAAGCCGATCATACCGAAGGGTTGGCTTTCATCCTGTCCAGCACTCCAGGAAATGACCAAAATTCAATCTGCTCTTCGCAATATGTTCTGGATATACTCTCGACTGAAAAGCCCTTTCGTGAGATGATCTCTCTTATTTCAGCGCCAATTGGATAAACGATATGAGACTCAAACTGATATACCCTAAATGGCCCAAGATGGCCAATCAGCCTGAATTTCACCTGCCGCCACATGCTCCAGTGGTCGTTGCGGCAGCAGTTCCAGACTATGTGGATATCTCTTTCTGCGACGAGAACGTTCAGCAACTTGATACCGCCGAACACACCGACCTCGTCGCCATATCCTGTATGCTCACCTGCCAGATCCAACGAGGCTGGCAAATAGCCGATGAATACCGGGCGCGCGGCATTCCAGTTATTTTCGGCGGAATAGGAACCATGCTCCATGCCGAAGAAACCAAAGAGCATGCCGATGCCGTATTCATAGGAGAAATCGAGGGCCGGTTCGAAGAAATCCTCAAAGATCTCTCCAATAACAAATTAAAGAAAGTATATGACTATTTTCATAATTGGCCCGATATGAATCTCATCGGAACAGCTCGCAGATCCATTCTCCAACGCGAACTGTACAATTTCCGCGGCGTGCAAATGGTAGATCTTGTTCATGCTTCGCGCGGATGCAGATTCAAATGCTTCCCCTGTTGCACACCCTACCTTGGCGGTCGCCATTTCAGACCTCGGCCAATACCTGCCGTCATCAAAGAACTCGAATCAATTGATAACAATCGTTTGTTTTTCGTTGATAATTCCATGGCGCAAGACGACAAATGGGAAAAGGAACTGTTTACTGCAATCGCGCCGTTGAAGAAGAAATGGATATCACATCCCATAAAAAACAATCCCGAATTGCTGAAGCTCGCCGCCGATGCCGGATGCTGGTATATATATCAGGCAATTATTGATACATCGGATGTTATTCGTGACAGAATTAAAGCCATAAAAGACTATGGC
>JAFGTH010000274.1 GCA_016934225.1 Lentisphaerota bacterium
AACAGGATCGGTTTCCCATGTCATGCCCTTTTTTGCCGAAAGTGAGAGCAGCCATTCCCGCTTGTCGTACATTTCTACGAAGCCCGAAATGCGGTCGGTATTGATCAAAGCATCTCCGGTCTCCAACATTTGCGCAAAGCCATATACCGGAGTGGCGCCGGTAGAGTCTTGTAAAATACGAGATATTTCAGGAACAAGCGCCCTGCGCTGACCGTCTCCAAGGAAAACATTCGTAGTCACGTTATATACCCTTTCCTTCTCAATATGCCGAACGTAATTTTTAGCGGGGATGCACAGTGACATCCGTGAAAAATTACTATTTAAAAGACTGTTCCTGTTGTACTGGCATGTCAAACGCAATCTTGCATAGTTATTTCACATATCCCGATTTGCCTCATAATGATTGGATACATCGCGCCGCACCCGAGAATTAGATGTGCCACTGTAAGGAATATCCTTATGCTCTCTCGCCTAATGGCACATTGGCCAACATTGCGACACCTTCGCGCGGCTTGCGCGCAAAAGGCAACGATGATGGTCAGGCGCGCTATTATGCGTCGCCTACACCTGCTGGTTCGCGAACGTCGTCTCCCGAAGAGCTATCCAGTTGCAGTTCGGCAATATCCCGATCCGCCAAAACGAATCCCCCTGTGGAACGGATCGCGTGGATCTGGCCGTCCAACCTCAGATTAAGGTTTTTGTGGTTGTCGATCACGAGCGTCTTGACCTCCGGCAGCGTTCCTTTTGCTCGGCGCAGTTGCCGTATCTCCAGATCGTCAATCGCGAGTGATATTTTCACAATAGCGGTGGTGCTGTCATTTACCCTTGTCTTGGCCAGCTCGATATCTTCGAACCTTACGCGACGAATGGCCCCAACGCCTTTCGGAAATCGCCAGTTGTTGAGGTTGATGCCATGGACCCTGCAGCCGCCGCGTAGTCCCCTGACCGTAATGTCTTCGATAGGCGAGGCGATGCTCAACATCCGAATAAAGGTAAAGGCATCTTCGGCCGCTATATTCTCCACAAGCAGGTTGCGGATGGGGCCGCGGCGCATGCCGATGTTGAGCTGACGCTCTACATCGTCATCCGCGTTTAAAGCGACCATGTCGTCATTGGGCACACCCACCCCGGTGGCACGGATGGCTCGGATGACGCCGCGCTCGGAAAATCCGCCAACATGGATGCCGTCTTGATTTGGCAGGATTGTATCGGCGCTCAGCGTGATATTCTCAATATGGAAATCATAAACCTCTCCAACTCGAACAAAGAACGACGAGGGATTATGAACGGTGAAGTCCCGCAGCGTGAGGTTGCGTACGTTGGTGAAGTTGATTGCAACCCCCGTATATGCCAGGAGGTCGAAGTCCAGTTCGTCCAGAGGAACAGCGAAATAGCCGTTTCCAGGGTCTGGCCCGCGTGGGTTTCCGGCGTTGTTGGCATCCCATAGGCCGCCACGCAGCGAAATATTGGCATTCCCGTTGCCGGGGTTCGCATTGGTGATCATGAAATTCCGACAGTGCCGGCCAACGCCGTCCGCCAGACGGAATGTCGAACCGGGAGCGGCGACTATCGTTGTGTCGGAGCGCACACGAAGTGTGGCGCCAAGCAGGTAGTTTCCTTTGGGGATGTGGATCTCGCCACGCCGATCAAGGGCTTGCTGTAGAACAGGCGCGGCATCCCTTTTCCCATCGCTGACTTCAGCAAATATGTGCGGTTTCATTTACGTTTCGTTAATGTCTTATCATCTTACATTTTTTCAAGAGCGTCTTTAAGCTGATCAAAAAATCTCTGGTAATCACAATCCTCTATGAATATCTGCCGCTGACCATTTCCTTTGGAGGTTATATGATACTTCGCCCCTGAATACGTTACTCTCCATGGCCTTGTCATATAAATAACATATCATCATTCACCCAAAAGTCAAAAGGTCTGACCTTGTGAAGGCTATTTTCTTTCTTATCGCGTCATTAAAGAATCTGTGATTGTTTCTCTTGGTTTACGGCCTTATTATTACTGAGCTACGGTTAATAAATCAGGCTGGAGATTTCTGAATTGTGGAATCAAACGGAGACATAGATGAAGAACACAAGCATCGGTTTTATAGGATTGGGGGTTATGGGCAAGAGCATGGCCGAACATTTGCTCAAAGCCGGATATCAACTAATCGTCTGGGCGCGAACACCTTCAAAAGTACGCGAAATAACGGATCGAGGCGCTCTTCCGGCCGATAATACCGCTGAACTGGCCCGACGGTGCGATATCATCATCACAATTGTCGGCTTCCCAAAAGATGTTGAGGAAGTGTATTTCAGTGATAATGGATTACTGGCCAACATCCGGCCCGGCACTCTGCTCATAGACATGACAACTTCCAGTCCCAGCCTTGCCAGGCGTATCGCCTCTATCGCACTGAAACACGGCGCACAAGCGCTGGACGCGCCAGTTTCGGGCGGTGACAAGGGCGCTCAAGAAGCAACCCTCTCCATAATGGTCGGCGGCGATCAGACCGCATTTGATCGAGCCCTGCCCGTGTTTCGGACAATGGGAAAAAACATTGTGTACCAAGGACCTTCCGGCAGTGGCCAACATTGTAAATTGTGCAACCAAATCGCAATTGCCTCCAATATGATCGGGGTTTGTGAAGCCGTTGCCTATGCCGCGAGAGTCGGGCTTGATCCGAAAAAAATGTTGACGAGCATTTCATCAGGCGCCGCCGCCAGTTGGTCGCTAAACAATCTTGCTCCGCGCATGCTGTCCGGCAATTTCGATCCGGGTTTTTATGTCAAACACTTCATTAAAGACATGACTATTGCCTCGGAATCTATTGACAGTCTGAAATTGAATATGCCCGGACTGGATCTTGCCTTGCGTTTGTACCGAAAATTGGCTGAACAGGGTTATGAGAACGACGGTACTCAGGCATTGTACAGGTTGTATCAGTAAACCCGAATTATGATTTGCAATTAAAAAATAACAGGAAGGGAACTGAAAATGAATAGGAACAATTCCGAGACAGAAGAAACAATCCGAATCATGCCGTGTCTAGACATGCGAAACGGTCGTGTTGTCAAGGGCGTTAACTTCGTGGATATCCGTGACGCCGGCGATCCGGTTGAGTGCTGCCTTGCATACTGCAAGGAGGGCGCGGACGAATTGGCCATGCTGGATATAACGGCAACAATTGAAGGTCGCGCAACCATGATCGAAGTGGTAAAGAATGTCGCGAACGCCGCAACAATTCCATTCACTGTAGGCGGCGGAATAAAGGATGTCGCATCTGCCGGCGCCGTGCTCAAGGCCGGAGCGGACAAAATATCCACCAGCAGCGCCGCATTCAGGAAACCGACAATAATAAAGGAAATGATAAAAGAATTCGGCCCCGATCACGTTACAGTGGCAATTGACGCAGATATAAATCTAAAAATGCCTTCCGGTTATGAAGTTTACATAGATGGCGGACGCACGGCTACCGGCGCAGATGCCGTCGAATGGGCAAAACGTGTTGCCGGTTTCGGCGCAAATACCATATTGCCGACCAGTAAGGCGACAGACGGAGTAAAGAACGGATATGACCTGCCTTTGATACGAAAGATTAAAGCCGCAACCTCCGTTACCGTCGTCGCATCGGGCGGAGCCGGCAAATTGGAACATTTTTACGAGGCCGTTCAAGCCGGAGCAACGGTGCTGCTTGCCGCATCGGTTTTCCATTTTCGCGTGATCGGCATTGGCGAGCTGAAAGCCTTTCTTAAAAACAAGGGTGTGGCGGTATAAACGTTGCTGATGATGCGCCACAGTACTGGGAAGAGAAATCAGCATTAACAAGGAGACATTCATGCAAACACTTTTTAGAAAATTGTCAAGCAAGGCGGGTTTGCCTCCGGGAGAACTGATCTACGTTGGGCAGCACAGAACCGAGCAACCGACAATCACGGTGATTGACTACGATGAACGAAATTTACGCGAAACGCAGGTTGCCACACCAAATGAATGTCGAAAATACCTGGGCGAATCTACGGTTACCTGGATCAATTTGACCGGTTTGCATGATCCTGAGATTATGAGGCAAATGGGCGAAGTATTCGGCATAGACGCGCTCGTGCTGGAAGACATTATAAACACCGGCCAACGCCCGCGTTCCGAAGACATGGGCGATTATATATTCATTACTCTTAAAATGTTATATCGCAGCGCGCAAAATGACAGCGTTGTGGCCGAACAGGTCAGCATTATTCTGGGCAAAAATTATGTGCTCTCTTTTCAAGAAGTGGAAGGCGATGTATTTGAAATAATTCGCCGAAGAATTCGATCAGAAAAAGGCCGTATCAGAAAAATGGGTTGCGATTATCTCGCGTATTCGCTCATAGATGCCGTTGTGGATCATTATTTCGTTATTTTGGAGGATATGGAAGACCGTATTGAAATCATTCAGGACGCTGTCACGGAAAAAGCGACTTCAGAAACTGTTCAGGATATTCACGAGATGAAGCGCGAAATGATTTTCATGAGAAAAAATCTATGGCCGCTGCGCGAATTGGTCGGCGCACTCGATAAATCAGAGAGTGATCTTATTCGGAAGACGCTGTCCCCATACCTACGAGATGTCTACGAACACACGATACAGGTAATAGATACGGTGGAATCCCTGCGCGATATGCTTTCCGGCGCATTGGATATTTACATGACAACCGTCAGTAACCGCATGAATGAAATCATGAAAATGCTTACCGTAATAGCAACAATTTTTATTCCGCTCACTTTTATCGCCGGTATATACGGCATGAATTTCGAGAACATGCCGGAGCTGAAATGGCGCTTCGGCTACGTAGGCGCGTTGTCAGGCATGTTTGTTGTTGCCGCAGCAATGATTCTGTATTTTAAGCGCAAAAAATGGCTTTAGGCGATCGTATTCCGTTACTCGACTGCAACAATAGCGCTGTTATCGGTCTCGCTGCCAAGACATACTACACAAGGAAGCGGCTTAATAAAGTTTTGCCTGAGACTGTAAGTATAGGCGCCCTGATCCGGAATCAGCAGAATGTTACCGGGTTCTATTCCAGAGCCAAAATAGCCGTAACCCCATACATCGTGCGGAGTACACAACGATCCCATAACAAGCGCTTTATGTTCCGAAATATCAGGCCGTGACAAATTAATTACCGGAAAGAAATCTGTTTCAAACCGTTCCCAGCCCACAGCGTTCATCCCTGCATCGGTGATAAGAAGATCATTTTCTTTCTTATCCATCACTGTCATCAGCAAATGCATTGCATCGTTGCAGAGCCATCGGCCCGGCTCAAAACAGATTCGGCATGAAACATAAGGAAAGATATGTTCGCGAACGGCTGATCCAATGGCGGAAGCAAACCGCTCTATGCCGACTGCGGGTCGCTTGAAATGAACAAGCGGTTGATCGTGTTGCGGAATAATCGCATTACGTAACGCGCCCTCGCACGTTCCTGCCTCCTGCAGCCATTCTCCCTGAGACGGCCAAAATCCGCCGCCGAGATCTATGAATTCAATGCGTGAACGATGTTGAACCGAAAGACCGGCCAGCGTGTTGCCAAGCGCGTTGATAAATTCGGTTTGTCTATCAGGATTCATGTTCCAGCTTACATGCGACTGTATCCCGCATGTCCGTATGTTACTCCGACTCTGAGCTTCATCAAAAAATCGAGAAAGATCGGATAACGGTATGCCGAATTTTCGCCATATTCCGTGAGCCTTTGTATTGACCCGTATGCCGGCGCGCACAAGAACCCCCGCCCTTTCCGCAATGTCTTGAAGCCGGTCCAGTTCGGAAAAACTGTCCATAAGCACTGTGACTCGATCGCTGTTTGCGACCGCAAGCGACAATTCGTCCTGCGTTTTGCCGGGCCCGCTGAACACAATATCTTCAGCACCGGTCTCAAGGCCCATTTTCAGTTCAAGACCACTGGACACATCCAGACCTGCGCCAAGTTTGACTAAGATTCCCGCCATTAAGGGATGATTGTTGCTTTTGACCGCATAGTACACGCGGATATCCGATAATTCTCGACGGAATGCGCCGGTGAATTGTTTCAGCCGCTCGCCGAGAACCGCTCGTTCGATTACGTACACCGGGGATCCGTGCACTTCGCATATTTTCAGAAAAATTTCCCGCCTAGTAAGAAAATCCGATACAAACTTTTCTATCTCGGAGGCATCCAACCTTGGCGTATGTTGCCTAAGAATGGATTCAACAGTTCTCAAAATATCGTTCTCGTACATCAAAATTCCTTCCACTCAATCCGGAGAAGATCCGCAATTTCAAGACATTCCGGTTCTATCCTGCCCGATCTTGACGGATCGAATATAACGTAACCGAGAACTCGCGAGTCATAGTCGTTAGGCGGCAAAACCACAGTATGACCTGAATTGTGCTTCAAGTGATAATTCAACACTCGCTGGTCATAACGCAACGCATCGGTATTAAATCTTTCCACAACTCCTTCTTTCGCTGTTAGAAGACGAAGTCCGACATATGGTTTCCATTCCGATAATTCCGGGACCTCGCCTTGTTTGCCTTCGGCGAACCGAACGGCAAATGACAACATATCGAAACCGGCGCTCTGTTTAAGCAGCGGAGGAATACAATCCCCTCCGGGGCGTGGTGTCATTTCGATCATTACGGCATCTTTGTCGGTCACAATGAAGTCCAACATGCAGATAGCTCGGTCCAAACCCATTACATTTGCCGCCTCCCATAACTGTGAATGAAAATCGGTCAAATTCAGAGGCTCTGGCAATTGAGGGCAGAGTTGGTACGCGAGCGTTGTTCCAAAACAGGTGTTTCGCAAAGGCACTTTCCTGGCAATACGCACAATTTGTAATCTGTCACCGTCAATAATAAAATCGCAACTGTATTCTTCTCCCTGAACAAATTCTTCCATT
>JAFGTH010000275.1 GCA_016934225.1 Lentisphaerota bacterium
ATTTCTTGCTTAGTTTCCAAAAACGTGTATAGAGCTTTTATTTGTCTGAACCTTAATGGCGATATATGGAGTAACCGGTATGTTCTGGCGAAAGAAGCCCGTGAAAGACGAGGGGTCGAAGCATATGGTAATGCTGGTAGACGATGACATGCCCATTCGCAAATGCATTGGAAAATTGCTTGAGCGCGAAGGGCTCGAGGTTATCACATGCGCAGACGGTCAGGAAGCCGTAGAAACATATACCGCCCGATGTCGTGAGATCGGTATTATCATTCTGGATATGTTAATGCCCAGAATGGATGGACGAACCGCTTTCCACGAACTCAAAAAACTTGATCCGAACGTCAAGGTTATCCTGTCATCCGGATACTCAGTAACCACAGCAGTGCAGGAATGCCTCGACGCCGGCGCTCTTATATTCTTCCATAAGCCCTTCCAAATCGGCGAACTGATGGAAACAATTCGACAACACATTGTAATTAAAAAGACCTGATCCCGTACGATAGAAATCGGCAATGCCGTCCTGTGTCGTACCCGCTTTCACCTTTCAAATTAGCCATTATATGCAAACAGTTTAGGCGGAGATTTTAAATTGCAAAGGCGCTTACCTGCCAATGTATAAGCAAACATTAACCGGAATAAATCAAGTGTGCATTTACTGACACTGTGATAAAATTCAATGTTGTTTTGATTACAGCGAATAACGCACATGGGTCCTTCGAAACGGATAGAACAAAATAAATGAGACGTGTTGCCAAACGAAATCCGGCGCTTCGAACATTTCAAAAATTACGACGACTTATGCGCCGTGTATTTATCGAAACACCACTGCTGAATCTAGCCAGACTCCTGATTCCGGCGTTTCCACGCCGCGTTATTCTGACGATAGCGACTGGAATCGGACATCTCGGTTATATGTTGGCTGCCAAGACCAGGCGCGTTGCCCTGGCAAACATGGATATCGCTTACGGAAAATCAATCAGTATGCAAGAAAAGAAGGCCGTTGTGCTTGCATCTTTTATTTCGGCATGCCGACTCATTCTCGATTTGCTGTGGTTTTCCCGCCGGACAAAAAAGCGCCTTGCGAAATGGACCTGGTACGATGATTCACTTAAACAATCGTTCAGCGAAGGAGCGCAATTGTTTGTTTCGGCACATTTCGGAAACTGGGAAATGCTGGGGCTCATGTTGCCCTACAACGGTAATTACGGAACCAGCATAGCGAAACGAATCCGCAACCCCGCCGTGGATAAATTTCTCAACAAAATCAGAACAACAACGGGTCAACAAATCGTCTACAAACAAGGCGGCATACGACCGGTTATCGCGCAAATCAAAAACGGCGGTTGCGTTTGTCTGGTAGTTGACCAGGACACACGCCCTGAAGACGGCGGAGTTTTCGTTGATTTCTTCGGGCTGCCCGCGCCAATTTCAGGCGCCGCAGCCGGCCTTTCCATCAAGATGGGACTGAAAGTCTATCCGCTCTTTTGCGTACTGGAACGCGACGGCAGATACCGTGCCTACACAAGAGAGTGCCTTGTGCCACAACCTGACGAAGATCAATCACAGCTCACCCGCCGCATAGCTACGGCGCTACAGTCTGAAATCAAAAGCGCCCCAGGAAACTGGCTATGGATGTACAAACGATGGAAGCGCAGAATTCCAGGCAAGAAGAGCGCGCAATATCCATTCTATGCTTTGGAAGAACTGGTGAGCGACGACGTCAATATGCCATCTGATTGAAGCCGACAAACCGGAATAGCATAAAAAACGGCTTTCTCGAACCGATGAACGCACTGAAATCTCGTTCAATTACGCCGTTCAACATCCAGCACAGTGCTTATCATTGCTTCATATTGAGGAAAACATTGTTCGCCTTTTCCGAAGATATAGGGCGACGCTGTTGGAGACACAATCAATCCGTTATGATCGTCAAACGCATCGGCAATCAATTGTTCCGTCTCTTGTCTGATATCGTCAGCCGATGCCTTGTACATTTTGTCAATTTGAATATTTCCTTCAAGACACATTTTGTTTCGCGCCATCTGCTTTGCTTCGCGGGTTAGAATATCGCCTTGAGGAGGTGATTCAAACGGATGCAGAACATCAACACCCATCTCCACAAAATCCTGAAAAACCTTTTTTATTGAGCCGTGCGAATGGACGTGCATTCTGCCGCCGGCATTATGAACCAGATCAATTATCGGCTTGTCGTATTTTGTGTTGAAATCCTTGAAATCAACCGGACCGTGTAACGGCGGAACAATATATTCTTCACCCAACATTGAGAAGAAACCGCGAATTCCGTTGCTCATCAAAATTTTTATTCGATTCAACATGATCGTCATCTGCCGCTCGCATAGACGATGGATGACATCCCGATCAGTTACGGATAGAATTGCGAAAGTTGTTGATCCGCACAATTCCACCACAAACCCGCCCGGATTAAATCCAAGGTAAACATCCACTATACCTGCATCGCCAATCGAGGCATCTGTTTCGTAGAACGAACTGGTATCACCGCCAAATTGTGGTAACGGCAAAGACAGATACATTTCGGCATCATCGGCGGAATTTATGAAGAAGGTCTCATGCATGCTCGGCTCATGCTTAAGGCTAACCAGAACCGACCGTCGCAAATCACCTTTTGGCGTGTGAAGAATTTCTATTCGTCGTTCAAAATCATCAGAATATGGTTCCTTTGTCGTTTCCGCTGAGTATGGCGTTTCGAACCGACATCCTGACCAAAAAGTCTTCATCTCGGTATGTTTTTTAAGATAGTTCTTCAGACGATCATACGTTGGATCATCAGGCGGAAACCCTGTTCGGCTGTACACAGCCGGACGATCGGTTTCAAGATGCAAATAGCAACGCCTAAGCCTTTCTCTTCGCGTCATTTATAGTATCTACTTTCAATTTATGAAAAATTATTTGTGTATAGTTGCTTTGTTTTGACACAACGCAACCGATATGTAAAGTTTATTTTTACTGAATTGACGGGGCGTAGCGCAGTCTGGTAGCGCGTTTGGTTCGGGACCAAAAGGTCA
>JAFGTH010000276.1 GCA_016934225.1 Lentisphaerota bacterium
GGCAGGCGCATGGCGAATCGGTTTTCCCCAAAGAGTGCGAATGATGAGGCGGTCAGCCAGTAACCGCCTGCGGGCTTTTCGAAATAGCGCAGGCCATTGAGATGCGGCACAATCCAGTTTTCTGACGCGCGCATCTCTCGTGGTATCTCCGCATAGCGTCCCTCATCAGGAGTAACCATTGGCCTGAATCCGAGCGGGACAATATAGAGAATTGTAAACAGTGCCGATAGAGATAGAATACTTGCTTTCATTATTTAAATCAAAATTCAGCGCTTCAAATTTTCCAGACAGGACAAGTTGATCAATAATTTTATATGTCCTGCAACCCTATTCGAGCTTTTAGTTCAAAAGATTAAGGACAAACTTGTTGTGCAATCCAACCGTCTCTGCCTGGCACGGTTTTTTTTGCGACGGCACATTCCGGAATCCGCCCGTGTTCTTCGAGCAAATTTCCCATAGGGACGATAGCAATATTATTGCGTCTTGCGCGTATCAGGAATTCGGCGAATGTGTCGCGCTGTGAGATGCCTTCCACCTCGGCATGAATAGTTAGGACATTCAGCGAGTCGGGTTTTAACTGGGAAAACATGAAGTCATTATAGTTATGAACATTCACGCCGTTATTGCCGATGACCTCGTCGAAAGTCGGTAATGTAGAAGGAATCTGTGGGGTTTTGAGAGTTCGTCCTTCACTGACCGGTCTGAAGACGGTTGAGCCGCGGCAATCGCTGTTAAAGGCGAATCCTAATTCGTCTTTAAGCTCAAGCGCCAGATTGTTTATTTTCCATCCTGGTGCTGCGGAACATGTTGGGTTGCGTCCCATAATTCTGTTCAGAGACGATATGCCGTTCCGCAAGCCGGTTTGAACGGTATCTGCGCTCATTTTATTAATATGATTCTGCCATGCATAGTGATCCCAGGCGTGCAGTCCGAATTCGTGATTTGATGCGGTGGAAATTTCTTTGGCGAGTTTTGCGCCGATATTTGGACCGCGCCAGAACGTTCCGTAAAAAAGTATATCCCATCCGTACAAACTGGTTGCGTTGGAGCGCAGCATTTTTATCAGAAATGCCGGTCGGAACAAACGCCAAAGATTTCGTCCCATGTTGTCTGGTCCGACAGAGAAAAAGAAAGTTGCGGTTATGTTGTGGTCTGCCAGCAGTTCACAGAGAGCTGGGACTCCTGTTCTGGTGCCTCTAAATGTATCAACATCAATCCTTAATCCAATTCTCATGGAACGCCGAATTCGTGGGATTCGACAGCTTGTCGAAGGAAGTAATCAAGAGTTTGTTCGACGGACTGTTCCAATCCGATGTTTGGTGTCCAGTCGAGCAGCTTTTGCGCGTTGCGGATACTGGGTCGTCTATGCTGAACATCCTGATAGCCGGAACCATAGTAAGAATCGCTTTCTATTTCCCGCATACCGGCGAATGGTGGAAATTTTTTACGAAGCGCATGTTTTTCGAATTTTCGAACCAGCATTTCCGCCAATTCCTTGATGCTTGCCTCATTCGCAGGATTTCCTATGTTGATAATTTGTCCGTCACACACGTCGTTTTTATTTTCGATTATTCTATAGAGGCATTCTACGCCTTCCGAAACGTCCGTGAAACATCTCTTCTGTGCTCCGCCGTCAATTAATTGTATAGGAGCACCCTCGACGAGGTTGAGTATCAGTTGGGTAATTGCCCTGGAACTGCCGATGCGCGCGGAATTAAGGCTGTCCAGTTTTGGGCCGATCCAGTTGAAGGGTCTGAACAATGTAAACTTGAGGCCTTGCTTCCGGCCGTACGCCCATATGACTCTATCGAGCAATTGTTTGCTGCATGAATATATCCAACGCTGCATTCTGATTGGCCCTAAAACAAGCTTGGAATTATCCTCGTCGAATTCGGTCTCATCGCACATTCCGTAAACTTCTGAAGTTGACGGAAAAACAATTCGTTTTCCGTACTTTGCGCAGTATCGGACAATTCGCAAATTTTCTTCAAAATCCAATTCGAATACCCGCAATGGATTACGTGTGTACTCAATGGGTGTGGCAATTGCGACCAAGGGGAGCACAACGTCGCATTTCTTAATATGATATTCGATCCATTCTCTGTGGATGGAAATATCTCCTTCGTCGAAATCGAAACCCGGTTTATCCAGCAATCCCTTGATATTGTCAGACCGCAGATCCATTCCATGCACATGATACTTGCCGCTTTGCAACAGGCGTTCGCCCAGGGCGTTGCCGATAAAACCATTGACCCCGAGAATCAAGACGCTTTGTTTTATGGACGCTTTTTTCTGCAAAGTGGCGGATGGGCCGAATCGCATGCCTTCGACAAGATTGAGATCCTTAGCCAGTTGAGAGCCTGTAATACAAATACCTTCTTCTGTTTGTCCGGATTGGACAGTAATTATGCCGGTTGCGCATGCTATGGACAACGGATTGGCGGACAGTATTGTGCCCGGTAATGCGTCGTGTTCTGATTGTTCGGCGGTAACGCGCCAGAAAATGCACTTGCGTGTGCCGACATAGCTGAACGCGCCGGGATACGGGTGTGTTACGGCGCGTACGAGGTTCCGTACGGTCGCTGCATCAGAAGACCAGTCAATTTGGCCGTCCGACGGTTTCCGTCCACCATAGTAAGATGTTTTTGATGTGTCCTGTCTTTTTCGCGGAATTTTGCCTTGTTTAATAACAGGCAAAATTTCGGCAAGAAGTTCAGCCGACGTTTCGGCAGTTTTCTTGTGAAGGGACATTGCCGTATCGTCATCGGAGATAGCGATATTTTTTTGAGCCACGATGTCGCCGTCGTCAGGCTTGGGCGTCATGAAGTGCAGTGTAACGCCTGTTTGTTTCTCGCCATTCACGAGCACCCAATTGATTGGACATCTGCCTCGATATGCCGGCAGGAGTGATCCGTGAAGATTCATGCAACCGCCGACTGGAATATCCAGGAGATCTTTCTTCACCATGTTTCTGTAGTAGAACGAGAATATTATGTCCGGAGACATATCCCTGATACGCTTGATCCAGATCGGATGATTGATGTTTTTAGGAGCAAACACTGGCAGCCCTTTATCGGTGGCGAGTTGCGCCACCGATGCGAACCATATATTCTCGTTCGGATCATCCCTGTGGGTGAACACTGCTGCGATTTCGAATCCGTTGTCGAGCAGAGCATTGATTCCCACGCAGCCGATATTGTGATATGCGAGAACAACAGCTTTCATCAAGAATCCAATTTTATTTTGAGTTTTTTCCTATCACGTTCCGAATAAAATAACGTGGTCGTGCCCGGACATCGTGATAGATTCTTCCGATATATTCGCCAAGGAGTCCCATGCCGATGAATTGCACGCCGACGAAAATGAACAATACTGCGAACAATGTAAAGACACCTTCCGCCGCCCATATGGGGCCGTATAAGAGACGCATAACAAAGAGAAACAGGCCGAAACCGACTCCCAGCGCTGAGATAGCGCCGCCTATGATGCTCAGAAGCCGGAGCGGGAATGTTGTCATGCTGGTCAATAAATCGAACTGCAGGTTAATCAATTTCCACAATCCGTATTTTGAATCGCCGGCGGGACGTTCCGCATGTGTGACATCTATTTCCATTGTTTTGTGCGCAAAACTGTTGGCCAATATAGGTATGAAAGTGCTTCTTTCATGGCATTGCAGCATCGCATCTACAATCTCGCGACGGTATGCTCTTAACATGCAACCGTAGTCACACATTATTACTCCGGTCGCTTTTTGCGCTACCTTGTTTACTATGTACGATGCAATTCTGCGGAAGAGCGTATCATGTCTTGGCGTTCGAACGGTTCCGACGACATCCGCGCCTTTTTCTATTTGTTCAAGCAGTCTCGGTATTTCCTCAGGCGGATTTTGAAGATCGGCATCGAGCGTTACTATGGCATTCCCGTCGGCTTGTGCTAAACCAGCCATTATAGCCGAATGTTGTCCGTAATTTCTGTTCAGAAAGACGCCTACCACTTTACCGGCGTTTTTTTTGACAGCGTCCTCGATCTTTTTCTGAGAATCGTCATGACTGCCATCGTCCACGAGAATCAGCTCGTATGATCGGTTTATGGTATCGCAAACGCGGGTGACGCGAGCGACGAGTTCTTCGATACTCTTCTCTTCATTATAAACCGGCACAACAATTGATACTGACGGCATATTGTTCATCTTGGCGTTGCTAAGGTAAACCTCAATGATCGGCATTCTTTCATGTTATCGGCGCAGGTTCAAGATTTCCTTTATTGCCGAAACGACATCATTAACATCCTCGATGGTCATGTCAGGAAACAAAGGGAGCGAGAGTATTCGGTCCGAGTTCCATTCCGTGTTCGGCAGAGATCCTCGCTTGATCTTCATTGTGTCCTGGTAATATTTCTGTAGATGCGTAGCTCTGAAGTGCAGCC
>JAFGTH010000277.1 GCA_016934225.1 Lentisphaerota bacterium
ACTTGCCAATTCCCCTCCCCCCTCGCACACAACGCGGAGCAGTCCGAACTCACCCATTTTCCGAGCCAATGCTGACAGTGAAACCATGCCGTTCGCCGTCGGCATGACCCATACTTGTCCTCCCATATTCTCGATCATCTTTTTCGTGCGATTGGGGCAAGATTGTGTCGTTGCGATTATTGTTCGATCCGCATTTCCGTCTGCGAGAACGCGTGTATTGTGGGTAATAGTTCCTTTAGAATCTACTATAATTCGAAACGCGCCGGTTCGTTGTCTTGACTTGCACAACAGCGATGGATTGTCGGCGACAATTGTGCCATGGCCGACGAGTATCGCATCCGCATGTTTTCGCAGGTTTTGAACCTCGTTACGTGCTTTGTTGGAAGTGATCCACTTGGAATTACCGTTTTTATCCGCTATTTTGCCGTCTAACGTCATACCAAGCTTTAGTGTTACATACGGTTGTCCGGTGGTAATCCATTTTGCAAATGGAGCGATGATTTTAAATCCTTCGTCGGAGCAGACTTTTTCCGTTACATCAATGCCGGCCTGCTGCAGGCGGCGGATTCCTCGTCCACGATGCTTTGGGTTCGGATCCCGGACAGACAAGACAACACGCGCAATTCCTGCAGCGATAATCATATTGGTACAAGGCGGAGTTTTGCCGTATGTGCAACAAGGTTCTAACGTAACATAGAGAGTTGCTCCTTGTGATTTGCTGCCTGCATTGCGGAGCGCGACAACTTCTGCATGAGGGCCCCCGGCTTTTTTGTGATAACCGGTTCCGACAATGCGACCGTCGGATATAACTACAGCGCCAACCGGCGGATTGGGGCGTGTTAGTCCTTCGCCCTTACGTGCAAGGGCGAAGGCATGGTGCATCCACCTGCTATCATCGTCACTGCGTCTGTTGTGAGACATCGAAATCTTTGCGCGCTTTATCAAGTATCCCATTTACAAATCGGCCTGACTCTGTGTTGCTGAAATATTTTGCAATATCAACCGCCTCATTGATGGATACAACGGCGGGTATGTCATCGCAAAACATGATTTCATACATTGCCATGCGTAATACACTTCGGTCAATCACTCCCATTCTGCCTATTTCCCAGTGTTCGGCAAGATTCTGTATGACTGTGTCAATACTTTCCCTCTTTTCCAAAACGCCTCGGACAAGTCGCTCGGCAAATTCTCGAGCATTGGCGGTTGATGGAGTCTCTTCCCAGAAACGAGTCAAACGCATTTCCAAATCTTCAGCAGGGTTCATATCAAGCTGGAAAAGGAGTTGGACCACCCATTCGCGGGCTTGTCTGCGATTTGCCGTTACCATGACCGAATCCCTCGGACTGAAAAATCAGAATGAGATCTTATAAAGGTTTGCCATTTCAATCGCGGCCAGCGCTGCCTGCCATCCTTTGTTTCCAGCCTTTGTGCCTGATCGTTCGATTGCCTGCTCGAGGTTATCCGCACAAATTACGCCATTGATCACTGGAATGCCATGATCAAGGGCGCTTTTGGCCAATGATCGGGAGGTTTGTGTGTTTATCAGATCGGCGTGAGGCGTTGCACCCTGCACAACGGCGCCGAGCGCTATCAAAGCGTTATACTTACTGTTTGACGCCATTTTTTCAATTACCATTGGTATTTCGTTGGCGCCAGGCGTCCAGATTACCGTGATATTTTTCTCCGTGCCATTATGCCTTAATATACAATCAATTGCGCCTTCAAGCAGTTGTTTTGTCAGAAAGTCATTGAACCTACTGATGACAATGCCGAATTGAAGGTTTTCCGAGGTAAGTTGTGCCGATATTTCTTTCACGCTCACGTTTTGTTTCCTTTCATTAGTCATCATTTGTTATAGAAGATGCCCCATCTTCTCTTTCTTCGTCTTCAAATACCTGGCGCTATGTTCGGTTGCTTCGCAAACAATTGGAACTCTTTCAACGATTTCGAGACCATAGCCTTCCAACCCGATGACTTTCCGCGGGTTATTGGTCATTAAGCGGATCTTTTTGAGTCCCAAATCGCGTAGAATCTGGGCGCCAACACCATAGTTTCTGAGATCCGCCGCAAAACCAAGTTGTTCGTTGGCTTCGACCGTGTCAAGGCCTCCATCCTGCAATTCGTAAGCATGAATCTTGTTTGCCAGTCCTATACCTCTGCCTTCCTGTCTCATATACAGAATAACACCCGAGCCTAGTTTGCTTACCATGTGCATAGCAGTGTGCAATTGGTTGCCACAATCACATCGTAACGAACCGAGAACATCTCCAGTCAGGCATTCGCTATGTACCCGCACAAGCGTTGGTTCTTGTAAAGTATGTTTGCCCATCACAAGAGCGACATGATGTTCGCCGTCAAGCAAAGATTTATAAAGCTTCAATTCAAAATTGCCGTATTTTGTTGGAAGTGCCACGGAACGCACAAACTTGACCATGCTTTCGGTCCGCATCCTATATTCGATCAAGTCGGCAATTGTGGTAATCTTCAATCCATGCTTTGCGGCAAACGGCACTAAATCCGAAAGCCGTGCCATTTGTCCATCGTTACGAAGTATTTCACATATGACGCCACTTGGATGCAAGCCGGCGAGACGCGCCAGATCTACTGCAGCCTCTGTATGACCGGCCCTGTGCAAAACTCCGCCATCAACAGCCTCAAGTGGGAATGTGTGGCCTGGACTGACCAAGTCGTTTTTACCGTACTTGCCATTGACCAATATTTCAATAGTGCGCGCACGATCGGCTGCGCTGATACCCGTTGTAACTTCAGTTGCGGCGTCAACGGATTCCATGAATGCCGTTCCATAAGAATCCCCGGATCCTTTCCTTGCCATCTTATTGAGCCCAAGTTCCTGAAGACGAGTTTTTGTCAACGCCACACAGATCAAACCTTTGCCATGAGTTGCCATGAAGTTAACAGAGGCCTGAGTTGCTTTTTCGGCGGCCATAACAAGATCGCCTTCGTTCTCACGATTCTCATCGTCTGTTACTATCACCAGTTCTCCACGAGCGATAGCTCTAATCACATCTTCAATTTTGTTAAACATTATTAAACTCACATTAAAAACAAAAAGCCCGGGAGAAGTCCCGGGCAATCAACTGTAAGGTTAATTTTCCGTCTTCTCCCATCCAGACTATACTGTCGGCCACGGACTTCCACCGTATCAATCCCGGATGTTGTGCCACATCGGGAGTCGCGGGCTTTTACCGCCGGTAAGGAGTTTCCTGTATAAACAGGATCACCTTGTCCTG